>JAHEBE010000132.1 GCA_024642365.1 Algoriphagus sp. | reverse complement strand
AACGCGCCACATTTACTATGCAGAAATTGGTTGCGGTGGAGGGACAAGTCAATTCGCCTGGAATATTTGCCATCCAAACCAGTGGGGACCGCATTTCAGACTTGGTTATTCGAGCAGGTGGATTAAACCAATTTGCTTATTCTAAAGGAGCAACCTTGATCCGTCGAACAGAATTTTTTAATACCGAATCAGAGGAAATTAGGAGACAGCAAAATTTGGAAGCTTTACGAGTAAAACTCGCTGCTGATCCAGCAAACTCGGAAGCTCAAGAAGAATTATTACAGCGCTTGTTTAAGGATTTACCTGGAGCAAGTAATCCAGTAGAGACGCAACTTGCCCAGAATAAAAAAGAATCACTTGATCAGATCGCTTCCGGTACGCCAGGATTCGAGGTCAAACTGAAACAAACCGAAGCTGTAGCCATCAACCTTGAAACCATAATTAAAAATCCTGGCTCGGAAGAAGATTTGGTTTTGGAAGAAGGAGACATCCTTTCTGTTCCCAAATTATTGCAAACAGTCCGAATGCGGGGCGATTTGGTTTATCCTACCACCTTACGACATGAGTCAGGGAAAAGCCTTTCACATTACATTAATGGCGCTGGTGGATTTGACCGAAGAGCAAACAGAAAGCAAACCTATGTAGTCTACGCCAATGGAGCGGTGAAGCGAACAAAAGGGTTTCTTGGGATACGAAATTACCCTCCTGTTGAGCCTGGCGCAGAAGTTATAGTTCCTACTAAAGGTCCAAAAGTTCCTTTGCGTTTAGGAGAAATCGTAGGAATTACAACTGGATTAGCTACCCTAGGGCTTGTTATTTCACAAATCAACTGGTAATGGCAGCTTCACCACATTTTTCAGACAATCAGTTTACGCTCAAAGAAGTTTTTCAAAATTTGGGTGAATGGTTTCGCTATTTTTTATCGAAATGGAAAATTCTTATGATTTCTGGGATCATTGGATTGGGAGTTGGCGCAATAGTTTCAGTTGTCAAAAAACCAGTTTTTCATGCTGAAACATCTTTTGTTTTGGAAGAAGGAGACGTAGCAGGAATGGGACAAATGTCTGGATTAGCTTCCCTTGTTGGGGTTAACCTTGGTTCACTTGGTGGGACAAGCGGCCTATTTCAGGGAGATAATATCATGGAACTTTATCGGTCAGATCGAATGATAAGTGAGACCTTACTTAGTCCTTTTTCTGATGATCAGCTGTTGATTGATAGATTTATCGCTTTTGAGGAACTCGGTGAAAAATGGGCTTCCAAAGTTGATATTCCAAGTATGGATTTTTCGACAGAAAGAAATGAGTTTACCATAGCTCAAGATTCTGTAGTCAAAGAGGTTTCCAAATTGATTCGTGAAAATCAGCTGGGGGTAGCAAAACCTGACCGAAAGCTAAGTATTATTCAAGTCACGATTTCCTCCAAGGATGAGCACTTTGCCAAAGTTTTCAATGAAACTATGGTAGATAAAGTGAATGCCTTTTACCTAGAGACAAAGACTAAAAAAACTGGAGAAAACTTAATGATTCTTCAAACGCAGGCAGATAGTGTGCGTGCAATTTTGGATGAAAGCATTGGTGCTTATGCTTCTGCATCTGACCGTGTTCCCAACGCGAACCCACTTTTGAGTTCTGCAACGATTGAGAGTAAAAAGCGCCAAATAGATGTTCAAGCAACTGGAGCGGTTTACCAAGAAATTGTCAAAAATTTAGAAATCGCCAAAGTAAATCACCGAAACAATTCTCCTCTGATTCAGATCATTGATCAACCAAGGTTGCCCCTGAAACGATCCGAAATAAGATTGGTGAAAGGAATGGTTCTCGGAGCAATCATCATCGGGTTGCTTACTTTATTTGGGCTATACTTTCGACGTTTGTACGAGAAACATGTGCAGGAAAGCTAAACGAAGCTGCCATGTTTGAAAAACTTTCATTACTTCCTCTAGGTCATATTATTCGAAACAAATCCATCCAAAACTTTTTGTTTTTGGTAGTGATCCAGTCTTCGAATATTTTGATTTCCATCATTTCGATGCCACTCTTGATTCAAAGTATTGGCTTGGATCAATTCGGATTAGTCAACCTTTCACTTTCCGTGATCATTTTGCTCAACATATTGGTTGGCTTTGGTTATAATCTCAGTGCTCCAAAAGATGTCGCAGTAAACCAGCAAGATAAAAATGCCCTTTCTCATCTTGTTTCAAATGTTTTTTCGGGGAAAGTTTTACTCGCCACTTTAGCTACCGCAGCGGTAATAATTGGAGTTTTTGGATTTAACCTGTTTAAAGAATACCAGACCATTTTACTTTTTTCTTGCCTTTTATTATTCTCTGAAGCGACTTTGCCACTTTGGTTTTTTCAGGGGATGGAAAAAATGAAGCTCATAAGCATCACCAATATTTTCAGCAAGCTGTTGTTTTTAATGGGGATCGTCATGTTTATCCATCAGCCAGAGCAAAGCAAGTGGGTAAATTTCTTGATGGGGTTTTTTGGTCTAAGTATCAATATTTTCTTACTGTTTTACATCCATACCTTTCTTGAGATTAAGTTTTTCCGACCTGAATTTTCAGCGATTTGGAAAAGCCTCAAAGAAAATGTCCTGTTTTTCTTTAGCAATCTAGCAAGCCATATTTCTATAAATGGGGGATTAATTATACTAAGTTTTTTCTCCGCTGCAGAGACGCTTGGAATGTACAGTCTGGCAGAACGTGTAGTCATGGTCCTTCGGCTTTTTCCTGCCTTGGTCATTCAGGCTGTTTTTCCAAATGCTTCGAAACTATTCCAAAAAGACCAGCCGGCCTTTTTCCGTTTTTTAAAAAAAATCTATTTCCGAGTACTGATCTTCGGTGCAATTATCGCCCTTGGAGCTCACTTTACTGCACCTTGGATCATAAAAGTCCTATCAAGATCTGAGTTGGTAGAGTCAATTACATACCTTAAAATCCTTGCTGCTGTTCCTTTTGTGGCCTGTTTGAATGTGGGTAATGTAACCATTATGCTAGTTGCAGATTTAAAGAATTTGCTATTTAAAGCTTCGTGGATGATGTGCGTTTACATGCTGATCTCAGCCTCAGTTTTCACTTCACTTTGGGGTGGGATTGGGCTTTGCTTTGCCATTATAGCTACTGAAATCGTCGTGTTTCTAATTTGTCTGGTACTTTTGTATAGACGTAATCCAACACTTTTCCGTGGCTTTTATTCCTGATCCTTCTGTTGCTATAATTTTAGTCAATTGGAATGGCTTTGACTTTTCGGTGGCCTGTTTGGAATCTTTGCGAAAAGTTGATTTTCCTGATTTCAAAGTTATCCTTGTCGATAATGCCTCCAAAAACCAAGAAGGAGAACGATTAAAAATTCAATTTCCTGAGATAGAATTGATCCAAAGTGAAAGCAATCTCGGTTTTGCCGGAGGAAATAATTTGGGGATGAAAAAAGCATTGTTCGATGGCTATACTCATGTGTTGCTTTTGAATAATGATACAGAAGTGGCCCCTGATTTTTTAGGGAAAATGCTGTTAAAGCTTAATTCAAATTCGAATGTAGCTTTGGTACAACCAATGATTTTATTTCATCATAGACCAGATCAAATTTGGAGTGCTGGGGGAAAATGGAACTCTTTTCTTGGTAGAGCGATCACCCTCGGTGATCGGAAATTGAAAGCAAATTACCTGATTAAGAGTGAATTTCTTGATTGGGCTACAGGCTGCTGTATGCTGATCAAGCGCGAGGCTTTAGTTGAGGTAGGCCTCTTGAATGATTCCTATTTCACTTATTTTGAGGATGTGGATTGGTCGCTTCGATTTGTTGAGCAAGGATATCAGATCAGTTTTGCAGCCGAGGCTGAAATCTATCATCATGCCGGCGCATCATCCAAATCAAAGCATTCGGAGGGCACGCTTAGCCCTAAGGTCTTTTACTACCACGTCAGAAATCAACTTTTCCTAATTCGCAGTCATGTAGGTCCTAGTTCCAAAGCCTTTGCGTATGGCTATCATCTGCTTCGATTTATAGCTTGGATGGGATATTTTGGGATTCGAGGAAGATTTCAGAAATTCAAAGCAGTGGCTAAAGGAATCCAAGATGGATTTACTTTCCCAATCCAATCCCCAGAGAAATGGCAATGATTTTCTTTCTTTTGATTGCAATTGCCGTAAGCACAGGGTTTTTATGGACTGTTCAGGAAATGATTTTCAAGGGGAAGTGGACTTATTTTATTTACTTTCTTGCAGCATTTCTCCCTTTCTATATTACGAGTTTGAGTGTAGTTTATTTGGCGACTACCTCTACCCTAATGGTTTCTGTTTTTCAGATTCTAAAAGAATTGATCGTGATCATTTCCCTTGGAGTCTTCATTTTTTACCAACGAAAATTACCAGAGTATCCGTTTCGGTTACAGTCCACTGATTGGTTGATGATTGGATTTTTAGGATTGGCTTTCCTTTATTTAGTTATCCCTATTGGTCAAGCTTCATTTGTTAGTAAGGCCTTATATTTTAAAAGTATGCTGATTCCGGGATTCGTATACTTTTTAGGGCGAAATACAGAATTTTCGGATTTGGAGATCAAGCGGTTATTTGGGATTATTTTCATGATTTCCATTGGAGCCTTCTTGGTCAATTTGGTTGAAAATTATGTTCTAAATGCTCACTTGCAGCATTATTCCGGTTATGCCTTGTACAATCAGGCCATCAATGACATCGACCCCACAGGAAATTTCGGACTAACTTGGACCTTTGAAACTCAGGCGGTGACCATGCGATTGGCCAGTTTTTTCTCCGATCCTTTAGAGATGGCCAGCTCGGTATTGATGGGTTTTGCAGCGGGATTGATTTGGTTTCTTACTTCGAGGAAAGAACAAAACTGGTTTTACATTTTGGTTATGGCTGTGTCACTTGGGAGCTTATTCTTTTCTGCTTCTAGAGCTGCTTTTGGGGCATTTTTCGTGATGATCTTTTTTGTTGCCTTGGTTTTTGGCTTGTACAAATTGATTGCAACAGGTTTTCTAGCATTAATGGCTTTTGGCATTTTTGTGATTTTCTTCGCTTCAGAAGACTTCTATTTCTTTGTGCTTGATACCTTGACTTTTGAGAATACCTCGAGTATTGGTCACGTGGTGGAGTGGTTGTTAGCTTTAGATTCCATGGTAGCCAATCCTTTGGGTATAGGATTGGCTATGAGTGGAAACCTGGGAAGTGTGTCAGATGATTTGCGTGTCGGTGGAGAAAATCAGTTCTTGATTTATGGCGTGCAATTGGGTTGGATGGGGATGATTTTATATATCCTTACGCTTGCCTCGGGAGTAATCCTAAGCTTGCGTGTTTTCTATCAAACTCAAGATAAAATGGTAGCAAGGATCGCATTTGTAGCAGCTTCAGTTAAAGTCGGCTTGTTGCTGCCCCTTTTCACAGCCAATGCAGAAATGTATACTTATGTAGCTTGGATTACCTGGTGGATGATCGGTTTCAGCGTCCATAATTATAGTAGAATAAGAGTATCTTTGAGAGAAGGCAGCTATGTTTAAACAATCTCTGGATTTATTACTTTGAAAGTATTACTCGATCTTCAATACCTAAATGCAGCCACCACGGGGATAAAAACCTACATGATGGAGCTTGCAAAAGCCGCTAAATCCTACCCACATCCTGACGTCGAGTGGATTTTTACGCATGATCCTGAAATACAAGCTTCCGACAAGACTTTTAAAAATGTCAAATCCAAAATTCAGCGCCTTAATTATCATTTGGAATACTTTCGGTGGAAGGAGTTTCAACTGCCAGATTTGGTAAAGAAGCATAAACCAGACGTGTTAATTTGCCTTGATTTTGTTTCTCCAGCGGCTTCTTTACCTTGTCACCGTCTTACTGTTTTTCATGATGCTTTCTTTTGGCAGATGCCAAAGAATTACCCGGCATGGTGGCGTAAATATTTTCTCAGCCTGATCCGTAAAGGAATCAAACCAAACACAGGAATAATCACCACGACTAACTATTCAAAGGAAGCATTAATCAGTCATCTTTCGCTTGCAAATCGAGTGGATGTAGTCTATCAAGTTCCCAAAAGTTTAGCTCAAAAATCAGATTCAGAAAATGTGTCTGACTTGAACCTAGAACCATTGAGCTATTTTTTGCATATAGGGACATTTGACAAAAGGAAAAATCTTTCTTTACTGGTCAAGGCCTATCACGCTTTTATTTCCAAAACTAATTCCAGCCTAAATCTCGTTTTGGCTGGTGGGCCAGGCCAAAGTATTCAAATGAATGCACTACCAGAAGTCAAGGCATTGATAACTCAATTAGGTTTAGAACACCGCGTTTTGCTACCTGGATATGTGAGCGACATTGAGGTTGACTCGCTTTATGGTGGGGCTTTTGCTTACGTGTTTCCCTCTTCAAATGAAGGCTTTGGAATTCCTATTGTGGAAGCCATGCGAGCTGGAATTCCAGTAATCCATTCTGACCAACCTGCGTTACTTGAGGTTAGCGGGGGAGCAGGAATGGTTTGTCGAACAGGAGATTTCGGCGATTTTGCCGAAAAAATGATACTTTTGAGTCAGGAAAACACTTTGCGCAATGCTCTTATTGAAAAAGGCCTAAATCGTGCGGAAGATTTTTCTTCAAGAAAATTTATTGATGCTTTTCACCAGATTATTCTGGATTTGCCACACTAGTCCATGCGACAAATTTCATGTCCAGTTTGTAACACGAACCCGTCCAGATTTCCAGCTGCAAACCAGCTAATATATTGTTCGAATTGTGCTGTTGGGTGGACTTATTTGCCTATCGCTATTGATTCTGAAGCGCTCTATCAAGATGAGGTCTATGAAGTTGTTGATAACCGAAAATCGATTTTTGAGCGAGTTATCTTTTTTGAGGCAAATAGAATCCTTACTACTTCTAAAAAACTTTCTCCAAATTCCAAGTCACTTTTGGATTTCGGCGCTGGGAAAGGACAATTTCTGTTCGTCGCAAAAACAAAAGGTTGGCAAGGTTTAGGAATTGAGACGGAAAGTAATCGTGCTGATTTTGCAGTTAGGAACTACCAGGTTAAAGTCCTTTCCTATTTTTATTCTGGGGGAAAAATCGAAGGAGCTCCCTTTGATTTCATCACTTTAAATCATGTATTGGAGCATTTGCCAAAACCAATCACTTTAGTCCAAGAATTGTTGCGTGCAAATCTCAAGACTGGAGGCGTAGCATATCTGGAAGTGCCTAGAGAAAATTCCTGGCAGGCCAAAATTGCTGGGGATAGGTGGATGCATTGGGATATTCCTAAGCATTTGACTCATTGGAATGAGGAAGTTCTACTTAATGAAATGGGCAAAATTGGGTTTTCGAAAATTGCAGACCGAAGATTTTCCATCCATTTGGGAGTGATGGGAATGGTACAAGCCTTACTCAGTATTTTTGGATTTCAGGACAATCTGGTCTTGCGATTGAAGCGGAAAAAATCCATTGGATTAGTTTTGGGAATAGGGTTGATTTTGCCAGTGGCGATTTGTCTTGAAGCCGCTGCAGTTCTTTTCAATCGATCAGGAATTTTAGGCGTTTATGTTAAGTCCAATGGCTAATCAAAAACACGTTCTTTTTTTACAATCTTCCTCAGAGCTTTATGGCTCAGGAAAAATAATTCTCCAAGTACTACGTGTTTATCAATCAGTTGGATTTACTCCTGTTGTTTTACTAACCGGTTCAGGTCCCCTCGCTGATATTCTGATTGAAGAGGGGTTTTTGGTTCGGATAAAAAATTTAGGAATTCTCCGGAGGAAATATGTCAAACCAAGCGGTATTATCAACCGGCTTAATAAAACGATCCGAGCATATAGCTATTTGAATCAACTTCATCGAACATATAATTTTGAATTGGTTTATTCCAATACGCTGGCGGTTGTCGTGGGTGCATGGTGGGCTAGAAGAAGGCAGATTCCTCATATTTGGCACATTCATGAGATTCTTTTGGGACCATCACCACTGGTAGGGATGTTGGCTAAAATGCTTGACTCGACTACCGCTG
>JAHEBE010000453.1 GCA_024642365.1 Algoriphagus sp. | reverse complement strand
TGAAGGTATTCTGAGAGATCATAGGTATCAAAAAACCAATGCTCCACATCATTTCTGACTGGACCAATGCCGATAAATTTACCATTGACATACAACCTGTACTTGTTGTCTGCGGAAACATGGACTACAAATTTTCCAGGCTTAGCCGCCAAGTCAAAGGATTTCCGAAACACATAAACCCCATAATCAGTAGGACTACTTTCAGCAGCAGTAATCCAACGGCCTTTCCAGTTTTTGGTCAGAAAATCAGGGTTTATCTCTTGAGACTGGGCAAATGAAGCTTGAACAGAAAAAGCAAATGCCAGTACTAAAACAAAAAATCTTGTTTGGAATCGTCCCGGATTAAGTAGCGTTGCAATCATGAGTTAATTGGGTTTTGGATTTAATTCAAATTTTAAAATCTTGAAAATTCAAGGATAAACTATCCTGCACTGTATAAAAGGAAATGCCTAGAGTCTTCCGATTTCTCGCCAAGTGGCTAATTCTTCTGAAAATCTATTTTCAATCACTTCACAATCTTCAGTTATTCTCATCGTAGGTCGTGTTTGGAGATTGTATGCTGGCCAAGCAGGGACATTTTCAGCAGATGGAGTTCCGGTTTTAGCAAAATTCGACCATAATTCAGCGAAATTATGTGAAGCAATAAATCGATCCGGCTTACTGCCTCCAAATCCCATTCTTGGGGTTTCCCCTTCTTTCGGCGGTACTTCATTGTTGAATTTGAAAGAAATGTCCATGGCATGCGGAGTGCCCATTTCGTAGTCCGTTCCTGGGATTTTCATATCAGACTTGTATCCAAAATTGTAGAGATAGACTGGCGCTCCATTTTGCTCAGTTTTTTTCTCAGCTATTTCCACAGAACCCAAACCCATCATATTGATAGAACTGATCGCTACGAAAATGTCCGGAGCTGTGGCATTAGGTCTTGCTTTTCTATAAGTCGCCACCAATTTGGAGGCGTTCTCACCAAATTGCTCTGAAAGACGTTCTGTTATTTCTTCGAAATTCATGCTGAAAGGAGCGGTATCTTTACGCTGCCATGCAAAAAAGTTATACTCATCTTCATTCCAGCCTACGAGAAGCGGCTTGTCTTTTGAAATTGAAGTTGCGACAGGATCAAAAGGATGATTGGGAAGAATCACTCCATCTACAACAGGACCGAATCCCCAAATCGCATTCTCTCCAACGGTTTGGGCTTTCGGCTGAAATGGAGGAACGTTAGGCGTTTTCTGCTGGATTTCCAGCAATTTGGAAGCAGGGACATCGAGTAGTTTTTTCCAATCCTGTTTCGCTATTCCCAATTCATTCAAGACATGTTCTGTGGTTTTCTGGGCTCTATCTTTTGATAGCATTCGTGCGCCAGGGCCACTTTCGATTGAACATTTGTTGAAAAACGGGGCTGCTTCTGGCATCGCATACAAGGCAGCAGTTTTCCCTCCACCTCCCGATTCTCCAAAAATCATCACATTGTTTGGATCCCCTCCGAATTTGGAAATGTTTTCATTTACCCATTTCAGACCCAAAGCAATATCGGCAACGCCCATATTTCCCGAACCTGCATATTCCTCCCCAGCTATTTCATCCAGATATAGAAATCCCATCAGACCCAATCGGTGATTGGTTTGGACAACTACCACATCGAAATTGCGAGCGAGATTTGCGCCATCCTGCCCACCTGCACCCCCCGAACCACCCACATACCCACCGCCATGACTATAAAACATCACCGCACGCTTTTTACCATCATTTGCCGGCGTCCAAACATTTAGGAACAAACAATCCTCAGATGGCTCTGGCTCATTATTTCTTGGTGGTTGAATGGCTGGAGCCCCAAGTTCCAAGGTGTCTTTTACGCCAGTCCAAGACTCTAGAGGCGCTGGTCTTTTAAACCTTCTTTCGCCGGATATTTTTCCACCATAAGGAACTCCTTTGAAAATATTAACCCCATCTACTCGATTGCCTCTGATCCTTCCATATCGGGTTTCCGAAGTCACAAATTCTTCAGGAGAAATAGGCAGGGGAAATCCCAAAAGTGGAAAGCTTGTTAAAGCAGAGGCTGCTGAAACTTTAAAGATAAAATCTCTTCGGCCTTTAGAATAGATGCTCATAGTTGTGGGTGTTGAAATACTTTTTTTGAAATTCGAATAGAATTTGAGCCAAATCCCAAGTTGTTCAATCCTGCTGTGTCATGGATTTTCTTTAATTAAAG
>JAHEBE010000131.1 GCA_024642365.1 Algoriphagus sp. | reverse complement strand
TGCCAAACGAACTCACCCTGCCATCTGTAAGCAAGAGCAAATCCAAGATTCTTAACTACTTCTCTGTTTGCAAAATTGAATACATATCTATACTCAGGAGTGTTGAAACTTGGCTGGAAGCCGGTTTCAACTAATTCCTCTAAGTTGGTAAGCGTATTAAATGATACGTTACCTCCAACAGTATAATTCTTTGGAAGCTTGTAATCCATTCCTACAGCCCAACCCCATGATTCAATAATCTCAGATCTGTTAGTTGGTAAAGAATACACATTTCTAGTGTTTGAGCTTAGCAAGTTAAGTCCAAGTGCAGATGCTGGATTTGCAGGATTTGGGTTTTTATCCTGAACCAAAACTTGACCACCAATGAAGTTTTCAAACTTATTGAAGTAAGCATAAGCATCAACTAGCAATTTGTTACCCCAAAGTCCTTTGTAACCAACTTCAAATGACTTCACGCGCTCAGGCTTAAATTCAGTCAATTCAAAAGGCTGTAAAATACTCTGGCTATTTTGAGCAGCAACTACTGGAACCAATTGTGGAGCTAAAGCAGCAATTGCTGCAGGAGCTGCACTTGGAGGGATTAGGCCAGCTTGAACTTGTTGCAAAACAATTTGTGTCGCTTGCGCAATAGCAGCCTGAATCACAGCAGGATCTTTTGTTCCGGCTAAAACTGCTCCGCCAAATTGCGTCACTGTAGCCAATGAATAAACTGGGTTACCAGAGAAATTATATCGATCTCTAAATAGTGGAAGTCCACCAATCAAACGAGCTTGCGGGGTAACTAGGTCGATGTATTGATCCTGCGTTGTAGGAAGTCTAAATCCTGTCTGATAAGATGCTCTAAAGTTGTGATTGCCTTGAGTGAATACTCCGGATACTCTTGGAGACCACTGACCGGCAAAGTTTTCATTCTTATCATAACGTACGGAAGCAGTCAATTTAAATTTATCATTGAATAACTTCTTAGAACCTTGAACATATCCACCATATTCTGCAATTGAGAATTCAGCTCCATTTTCATCTGTAGCAAACAAAGTCTTCTCAGAATTCAGTTGATAGATTCTATAATTAGCTCCTACTACAAAGTCTGCAAATTTAATTTGATCAGATAGGTTATATGAACCCTCGAAATGATAAAGGTTAGTTTTATCTACAAATTGAGCTCCTACTCCTGAAGCATTTCCAGGAATTGGTCTGCTGGTTACATCTGCTAAAGCTTGGTCAAATTGAGAAGTACCTGGTACAAATCTTCCTTGGTCAGCAAAGCCTCTCGCGATTCCGTGAGCGGCAGTAGGATTAGCTCCACCACCAACGGCCTGCGCATATGCACCTACGTATTCACCAAACCATTGCTGACTTGTTTTCCAAGCTTCATTTACTCCTTGGGCAGCGATACCTACCGCAAATGCATCACCTGATCGCTCTTGTGTAGTGTAAGCTCTCAAGTACCAGTTAGAACCTCTAAGTTCTGCTTTGTACTGACCAAGCTTGAAATTAGCAATTGAATATCGATCGGCGCCAGTATAAACAGTTGTACCGAAACCATAATTACCTTGTAAAATAGCTTCTACTCTGTCATTCAGTCTCCAATGCAAAGCAGCATTTAATTTCAAAGATTTAGTGCCATAATCAGCAAGATCACGCTCTAAATATCCAGTTCTAGAAACAAAAGTATTCGGGATCAATTGAAGTGCAGCTGCTGGAAGTCTACCCGCAGCGACTAAAGATTGTGCCACGCTATTCATATTCACATTGGTTTCATCACCATAGATGTTTACACCATTGAAACCTGGATTATTCTCTCTTGTACCTCCTTCGATGCTTGAACCATTCAATAAGGATTGATCTCTAAAGTCATTTGCCTGCCAGTCATCAGCTTTCAAATACTGCATGTTGACCTTGAAAGCGACTTTGTTGCTAAATGCTTTTGCATAACGAGCAGAGAAATCATAAAAGCCGGTTGATGGCTGACTTCTTCCACTCTCATCCATTATACCTGTTCTTACACTTGCAGATAGTCCTTGATATTGGAAAGGGTTTTTTGAATTCATCAAAAGAATACCATTGATCGCATTTGGACCATAAAGTGCAGATGAAGCTCCTGGAAGCAATTCAACGCTTTCCAAATCCAATTCAGAGATACCTACAATATTACCAACAGAGAAATTTAGACCTGGAGCTTGGTTATCCATTCCATCAATCATCTGTACAGTTCTAACGTTTCCGTTCGCATTGAAACCACGCGTGTTAAATGACTTAAATGTCAACGATTGCGTACTCATTTCAACACCCTTCAGGTTATTTAAGGCATCGTAGAAACTTGCTTGAGGTGCATCTCTGATAGCGATAATATCCATTTTCTCGATAGAAACTGGAGATTGAAGGACACCTTCTTCTACTCTTGATGCAGAAACAATAACTTCCTGACCTAGGATCGAAGTCTCTGTCAAAGCCATGTCAAGTGTAGTCATTCCATTCGTGATCTCAACTTCTTTGGTTACATAACCAACCATTGAGAACACAAGTGTGAAAGGTGGTTCTTGGTTGATGTTTAGGGTGTAGTTTCCAGAAAGATCAGTGATCGTTCCAATTACTTTTCCTTTAACCAAGATATTCACACCGACTAAGGTCTCTTTAGTCTCGGCGTCAATGATGTTTCCTTTTACAACCGTTTGGGCGAAAGCCTGGTTAGTAATTAAGGAAACTAAGAGGGTCATCATAAATACCGACACTCTAATTTTTGTGGTAAAATTGCTCATAGGCATATTTTCATTTTAGGGTTTAAATGAAATTGAAAGGGTGTATTTGTCCGAAATTTATATTAAAAAGAGAAAAAAAATGTATTTGGTTTAAAATAAATAGCTTTTTAAGAAATCAGAAAAAGAGTGAGGAATTGGAAACTCAGGGCCTTTTTTATTAAAAATTAATTTTTTAAGCCGACTCATTAGTTTTAACAAAAAATAACGCAGCGTTTGTTGTTAAATAGGCAAACTTAAATTTTTAAAAATCAAAGTAAAAAAAAAGGAAGCTGACCAAAATCAGCTTCCTTTTTTTCGAATTTTTGTGAATTAAGACTTTTTATTTTCCTCATTGACATGAATTACCAAGCGGTCACAAAGCTCTTTTATCTCCTCGGCCATGTATTCATCACCTGTACTATTTAAAATTGTTTGTGCCATTCCTCCCAGAATATCAATGTAAAAACGCTTCATTTCTACCACTGACATTTCTTCGGTCCACAAGTCAATCCGAAGTGTACTATGATTTAAATTGTCCCAAACATTTAAACTTATACTCTTTGTAGACTCCATTCCTTCCCCTTCCTTATCGGAGGCATCCCAAGTGATTGCTTTGGGTAAACTTTTATCATCCAATTCAACTTGGAACTTAATTTCAGACTTTTTCATGTATTGGAATTTTATCCTTTTTTTAATCTTTCTTAAACTTTAATTCAAACCAAAGAAGTTCATTATTTCTAAAATTTCATTTCAGGGATATCACCTGCGATGATCAACTTTCCAGCAGTTTTTGATTTTATTTCTTCTACACTTACACCAGGTGCACGCTCAAGCAAAATAAATCCTCCTTCTGTTGAAATTTCTAAAACGGCCAGATCTGTAACGATCTTTTTTACACATCGAATTCCAGTAATCGGTAAATCACAATTCGGAAGTAATTTGGATTCACCATTTTTGGAACAATGCTGCATTGCTACTATAATATTATCTGCAGAGGCTACCAAGTCCATCGCGCCACCCATTCCTTTCACCATTTTTCCTGGAATTTTCCAGTTGGCGATATCTCCATTTTCTGAAACCTCCATCGCTCCTAAAATAGTCAAGTGGACATGTCCTCCTCGAATCATAGCAAATGATTCAGCTGAATTGAATAATGCTGATCCTTTTGCCAAAGTGATCGTTTGCTTTCCTGCATTTATGAGATCTGGATCTACTTTGTCTTCAGTAGGGAAGGGGCCAATCCCCAATAGGCCATTTTCCGATTGTAGAACAACGTCTAAGTCGCTCGGAATATAGTTTGCCACTAAAGTTGGAATCCCAATACCAAGGTTTATGTATTGACCATTTTTTACCTCTTTAGCTATTCTTTGGGCTATTTGTTCTTTCGTAAGCATGGTGGATTATTGGCTAATGGTTCGCTGTTCGATTCTTTTTTCATAATCTTTCCCTTGGAAAATCCGCTGCACGTAGATACCAGGTGTATGAACTTGATTAGGATCCAATTCACCCGCTGGCACCAATTCTTCTACCTCAGCAATGCAAACCTTTCCAGCCGTTGCCATAATTGGGTTGAAATTCCTAGCCGTGCCTTTGAATATCAAATTCCCAGCTGTATCACCTTTCCAAGCTTTCACGATCGAAAAGTCTGCTCTCAGCCATTGCTCCAATAAATAGGTTTTTCCTTCAAATACTCTCGTTTCTTTTCCAATCGCCACTTCAGTTCCTACTCCAGCTGGAGTATAAAACGCAGGAATCCCTGCTCCTCCAGCACGAACCCGCTCAGCTAGTGTTCCCTGCGGAATAAGATCAACTTCTAATTCTCCACTCAACAATTGACGCTCAAACTCGGCATTTTCACCTACATAACTTGAAATCATCTTTTTCACCATATGCTTTTTCAAAAGCAAACCGATCCCGAAGTCATCCACTCCAGCATTATTGGATACGATGGTCAGCCCATTGATATCTCGTTCAAGTAAGGCAGCGATGCAATTTTCAGGAATACCAGACAGTCCAAATCCTCCCATCATTAGCATCGAATTGCTAGGGATATCAGCTACTGCCTCCTGCGCATTTTTTACAGTTTTATTGATCATCTATTTGGGTTTAAAGTAATTTTTTAGCGTGCTGTTGATCGAGCAGAAGTTGAGATTTTAGCGCCTCTAAGCCTTCAAATTTTTGTTCATCTCGAAGAAAAGCCTGAAAATAAATGGTAATCTGACGATCGTATAAATCGCCTTGAAAATCAAAAAGATGGGCCTCTACAGTCTTTTTTGTCCCATCGACTGTAGGTCTATTTCCAATATTCAACATGGATTTATATGAAACCCCATCCACTTCTGCATAGACAGCATAGACTCCATCCTTTGGAATCAACTTGTAATCATTTGGGATATGAATATTAGCAGTAGGAAAACCAATTGACCTTCCAATTTGCTGTCCTTTAATAACTATTCCATTTAATTCATACAACCTTCCAAGATAGGCACTTGCTGTTTTCACATCACCTACTTCAAGTGAATTTCGGATTTTTGTGCTTGAAATTCCAATATCATCCACATCCTCCCTAGAAATTTCCTCCAGTTCAAAACCAAACTTGGCTTGATTTGCTTGCAAAAATTCGAAACTTCCCTCTCGGTTTTTCCCAAATCGATGGTCATAACCGATTACTAACTTCTTGCAACGTATTTTATCAACAAGAGTCCCTTGAATAAATTCCTGAGAACTCTGTTCTGAAAATTCTTTTGTAAATGGAATAGTCACCAAATGATCGATACCAAACTGCCTAAGTAATTTCGCCTTTTCTTCAAAAGTGCTCAACAAGCGGAGATTATGTTCATTTGGAAATAAAACTAAGCGAGGGTGTGGCCAAAAAGTAAGCAAAACAGTTTCGCCACCGTTCTGCTGCGCAATTTCTTTGATCCGATTCAAAATCTTTTGATGTCCTAAATGAACCCCATCAAATGTCCCACTGGTAACCACAGCATTGTTGAGAATGGGAAAATCAGCTAATCCCTCATAGATCTTCATTCGTCCGCGATTTGATGTGATCGACCAATTCCTCTAGTTGCCAGCTATCTTCCAACTTATGTGCTCCAATTCGAGTCCTGCACAAAGCACTCATATAAGCCCCAACTCCCAAAAGCTCACCCAAATCTCTAGCGATACTTCTGATATAAGTTCCTTTCGAGCAGACAATTCTAAAGTCTATTTCGGGGTTTTCAAATCTTGTAATTTCAAATTCACTGACAGTTACTTCCCGCGGCTCCATCTTTACCGAAATACCCTTTCTTGCAGATTCATAGACGCGCTTCCCATCCACCTTAATAGCGGAATGAGTAGGAGGAACTTGTTGAATAATTCCAGTTAGCTGGGAAACAGCATTTTGCAATTCTTCCAAGGTCACCAAACTTGGGTCAGCAACTTTCTCAACAGGCTGTTCCAAATCATAGGAATCCGTAGTAGCTCCGATTACAAAGGTTCCTGTGTATTCCTTTTCCTGACCCATGAAAGAATCAATCTGTTTAGTCATTTTTCCTGCGCAGACGATTAACAATCCTGTAGCTAAAGGATCTAGAGTGCCTGCGTGGCCGACTTTTTTAATTTTTAGGGTATTTCTGACTTTTCTGACGACATCAAAAGATGTCCATTGAAAAGGCTTGTCTATTAAAAATAACTCTCCGTAAGGGGCTTGTTCCATGATACTTTCGAGCAACGATAATACAACTTAGCTCGATTTAGTGGTCATTATTTAATTCGCTTCTGATTTGGCAAAAATGGCATAAAACTCAAAAACAAATCCGAGCAAAGTGACAATTGGACCAATCGTTAGGCCGAGAACGCCATTTCCATGAGGCTCGCCATCTAAGCCGATGATGATAAAACCTAAGATAATTAAGGCAATACCGATAAACATCAGCTTGTAGTTTTTCTTTGAAAATGGGAATGAAGATTTGCTCATCGTTAATAGAGTTCGTCCAATGACATGTTTAAATATTTATTTACAGCTCTTAAAGTACTAAGGACCGAAAGAATTCCACCAATTAGAATTAAAGTTCCAAAAAGAAGCACTAATAAATTCTGGTTTTGAAGCATCGCAAACCCTTCAATCGATGATTGGGTGTATTTGACTAATGCAAAAAGGATAATGGATGCAAAGGTTCCCGCCAACATTCCAAAAACAAAAGCACGAGCAAGAAAAGGCTTTCGGATAAATCCCCGAGTAGCACCAACTAGTTGCATGGATCGAATCAAAAATCGCTGCGAAAATAATGCAAGACGGATCGTATTATTAATCAGCATAACCACTGTAATAATTAGGATTAGAATAAATCCCCCTAAAACCAAACTTACTTTAAGGAGATTTTTATTGATCGAATCCACCAAATCGGTCATGTACGACACCTCGAAAATCCCCGGGATTTCTTCTAATTCTTTGACAATTGCCATCAACTGCTCACTAGTTTGAAATTCCTCTGCAATGGAAATCACGAAGCTATCACGCAATGGATTATCCTCGAGAAACTTGGTAAAATCCTCACCGGTACTTTCAATAAAAGTAGCTGCAGCCTCTTCATCCGTGACAAATTTTAAAGCAAGAGTGTCTGCTTTTCTAAGAATAAAAGGTCGTTGAGAAAGATTCGTTTCAATTTCTTTAATGGCTGCCTCCTCCAAATTTTTATCTAAAAAAACCTGAACTTCAATATTTTCTCGAATCAAGCTAGTCAGCGTTTTCGCTTGAATCAGGATGACACCAAAGAGGCCAACGATAAAAAGTGAGAGTGTGGTACTAAACAATACACTTCCAAATTTGAAGTGTCCAAGCGTTTTTTTCTTTCGTGAATTTATTGCCATAAGTTTTTTAATACTTGTCAAAATTAACTTACCCCAAGGACATTGCCAATCTTATCTTGTTAAAGGATTTGAATGATTTTTTTTTCCGCAACACCAAAAACCTGATCTCCTTCGGAAGGGCGTACCATCGCTAACCCAGTAAAATTTCCAAATGCAGGCAAAATAAGCTGATTGCCTTTGCGATGAAAGCAGGGTATCCGTATAGATTGTCGCGCTCTTCCAACCAAACGTACTCCAGGGTGAATATGACCACATAAATTTAAAAAATCCTCAGATACAGACTCCATAGGCTCATGTGTGAGAATTAATTTCCCTATTTGAATCGGCTCCCGGTGAATTTGAAAAGATGATTTCTCATAGGCAATAGGAGAGAGCACATCATGATTTCCTTTTACTAAATGAAACCGAGTTTGTTGAAATTGCAACAGAAATGAGTTTAAGTGGT
>JAHEBE010000130.1 GCA_024642365.1 Algoriphagus sp. | reverse complement strand
GGGTGTATTCCAGTTCCTTGCTGAGGTTTTCTTTTTCCTCCTCCAGATTGATGCTATCTCCGGCTGGGATAAAGCACTCATCTGCTTTGACTACGAAACTCATCGCGTTCGCTACAGAGGTTCCAAAGCTAAAGGAGGATAAGTTTGCCAACTTTTTCAAAACTGATTCAAAGCGGGAATAAAGAGCTTCGTTTTTGGCATTAATCGTAAGTTCAAGAGATTCCTTTGGAGACATTCCCTTCGATGCGCGAAGGTTTCTCACTTGTGAAACTACCTCAAACACTTGCGCTGCTTCAGTAATCAACTGCTCATCAAAACCCTTAGGCGCTGGCCAAGAAGCCAAAATCAGAGATTCCTCGACTGACCTTTCTTTGATCAAATGCCAGATTTCCTCTGAAATGAAAGGCATAAAAGGATGTAAAATCCTCAAAATATCCTCAAACAATCCAATTGTCCGATCATAAGTCGCCTGATCGATGGGATGCTGATATTCCGGCTTGATCATCTCTAGATACCAAGAGCAGAAGTCCCCCCAAATCAATTTGTAGGTTGTCATCAAGGCATCTGAAATCCGGAATTTCTCAAAATGTTCATTGATCTCTACCAATGCCTGATTGAATCGGCTTTCAAACCAAGCAATGCTTGCTTCATTCGCTTTACCATCCAAACTTGAGTCGATTTCCCAACCTTGAACCAGTCGGAAAGCATTCCAGATTTTGTTGGCAAAGTTTCTTCCTTGCTCCACGAGTTTGTCATCGTATGGCAAATCATTTCCCGCAGGGGAGGAGAAAAGCATACCCGTACGCACTCCATCCGCACCATATTGGGCGATGAGTTCCAATGGATCCGGTGAATTCCCAAGCGACTTGGACATTTTTCGACCGAGTTTATCCCGTACTATTCCTGTGAGATAGACATTTTTAAAAGGTTTTTCTCCCGTGTATTCGTAGCCTGCAATGATCATTCTTGCTACCCAGAAAAAGAGAATCTCCGGTGCAGTTACCAAGTCATTGGTCGGGTAATAGTATTTCAGTTCTTCATTCTGTTTCCCGGTAGCGAAAACTTCTGTATCAAAAACAGAAATCGGCCAAAGCCATGAGCTAAACCAGGTGTCCAACACGTCTTCGTCCTGCGTCAAATCAGCTAGCGTGTAGCTTGTTCCAAACTTTTCATTGGCTTGTGCCAAGGCCTCCTCTTTTGAGGTAGCTACGACGTATTCCCCGTTTGGAAGGTAATAAGCAGGAATCTGATGTCCCCACCAGAGTTGACGGGAAATACACCAATCTCGCACATTTTCCATCCATGCACGATACATGTTTTTGAATTTCGGTGGATAAAGCTGTACCACATCTTCCATCACCGAACTTAAAGCCGGCTTGGTGATGTCTTCCATTTTCAAGAACCACTGCAAGGAAAGCTTTGGCTCAATCACGGCATCTGTACGCTCTGAATGGCCCACATTGGATTTGTAGTCCTCTACTTTTTCCAATTGCTCGGCTTCTTTCAATCGCTTTGCAATCATTTTTCTTGCGACAAAACGATCTTCACCTACTAGGATTTGGGCTTTTTCATTGAGTGTTCCGTCGTCGTTTAGGATATCAATGACTTCTAGCTTATGCTTGATTCCAAGTTCATAGTCATTGATATCGTGAGCTGGAGTTACTTTTAAGCAACCCGTTCCAAACTCCATGTCTACGTACTCATCTTCGATAATAGGCACTGATCGATTGATCAAAGGAATGATCGCACGCTTTCCTTTCAGATGCGTAAATCGGGGATCATTGGGGTTGATGCAGATCGCAGAGTCAGCCATAATCGTCTCGGGACGAGTAGTCGCTATCGTTAAGAATTGATCTTCCGCACCTTCGATTTTATAGTTGATGTAATAAAGCTTTGAAGCAATTTCCTTAGTGATTACCTCGTCATCAGAGAGCGCAGTTTTCCCCTGCGGATCCCAGTTGACCATTCGAATCCCACGGTAGATTTTACCTTTTTGGTGAAGATCTACAAATACATCGATCACGGCTTTGCTCAGCCCCGGATCCATGGTAAATGCAGTACGGTCCCAATCACAGGAAGCCCCTAGTTTTTTCAGTTGCTCAAGTATGATTCCGCCATATTTTTCCTTCCATTCCCATGCATGCGCAAGAAATTCTTCACGCGAAAGCGACTTCTTATCGATGCCTTGCTCTTTGAGCATATTTACCACTTTGGTCTCTGTGGCAATGGAAGCATGATCCGTTCCCGGTACCCAGCAAGCATTTTTACCTTGCATGCGAGCTCGTCGAATCAAAACGTCCTGAATCGTATTGTTCAGCATATGCCCCATATGTAAGACTCCTGTGACGTTTGGTGGAGGGATTACAATGGTGTACGGTTCCTTGCTATGATCTACCTGAGAGGCGAATAGCTTATGCTCCATCCAATAGGAATACCATTTGGATTCGGAGGCTGATGGATCGTATTTACTGGCAATAGACATTCGTGTTGGTTTTTATTAAAGCGCAAAAATAGGGGAAAAATAGGATTTTGGGCGAATTTGAAATGAGGAATATGATCGAAGAAAAACACCGAAGGGAATAAAAATTCTATGTTGATCTTAAAATAAGAGGAAAGGACAGGTTAAAAAATCAATCTAATTGAAGCATGTTTCCAGATCAAAATTCCAAATAAGTTATTCTTCGTTTTTCTTTTGATCTATTTTGTTCCCAATCCCAGCACCTAAGGCTAAGCCAATATCTACCCAATTTGAAAGGATCAAGGCTATGAAAATAAACGCGCTTCATACCAATAATTAATTGTTGGTGTGAAGCGCGTTTTATTTTGAAGGATTTTAAAACCTTACATCCATCCTAGTTCGCGTAACGCCCAAGATGAATTCCAGATTTTAGTCATACTTTCCACCTTGTCTTCCTTATTCATTTTTATAGCATAAACATAATCTGTGTTTGTTGTTTTTCCGGTTGGAGGTATTGGCCCACCGTCTCCAGAATGCTTACCTATAAAAGTGGCAAAAAATATTGCCGTGTTATTTGCTTCATCATACGCAGAAGCGTGCAAATCATAACTACATCCAGGCATCGTTATGTTACCTAACCCTTCCATCCAGTCGACGTAATCCTTAAGCTTTGTAACTTCGGCTAAAGGTTCACTCTGAGCGCTAAATTTGGCATTTTCTACTGCATATTTTTCGCAGGCTTTCCATCCTTTTGCAGTTTCACAGTTGAGGAAAAATTTTTGTGCATTTTCAAAGGCATTCATAATTTTATGGGTTAAATGGTTAAAAATAAAGTATATAAGATAGTAAAAATAGTTGGGTTACTTCCGCTGATCATCAAATTGCTTTTTTACTTTTCAACTCCATCCTAATTAATTATGCCACAAAAATTTTAGATATAGGAATACTTTTTATTGACATTTTAGATACAAATAACCCAGTTAGCCTAGGGTATAAATAGTTTTTCATTCACCGTTCTTTTTTAGTTGACCATCTTTCCATTCTTTATGACCACTTTCGGATTCCTTAAATTGATGATGTCAATCGTTGGATTTTCTTCAAGAATGAGAAGATTGGCTTTTTTCCCAACAGCAATTGACCCAATTCGATCTTCTTCTCCGATCATTTCAGCATTGGTTATAGTTGCTGCCTGAATAATATCCATTGGTTTCATTCCTACATCTTCCTGCAATGCGGTCATTTCATGGAAAATTGGAGGAATTGCATTAAAGTCCTTTAGGGGCATATCAGTTCCAACTCCAATTTTGACCTTGTTCTGATAGGCAAGTTTGGTCAATGAAACACCATAGTGATATAAAGTAGAGTCTGGAAAATATCTTTTGTAAACAGCGATTGTTGCATCCAAAATGGTTTGATTCCTTTCCATGATTTTCACCAGGTTTAGAAAAACGGGGTTTTGGATATCAAACTGTTTATGCTTTCTATGTCTATTTGAGGCATCAGAGGGTATTTCATTTTCACCTTCCCAAGCGAGATAGGTAGCATGAGACATCACATCCACACCTGACTGGCTAACTTCAGATGGTTTTGCTGAGAAAACAGTTGAATGCGCCCAAATTTTCATTTTTTGAGAATGAGCAGCTTGAACAATCTGTTGGACATTTTCTTCATTTAAATCAGCATATATTTTAACACCTGTAGCACCGGTCCCTTTCGCCTCCGATAGGATTTGATCCAAATTAGAGTCAGTAGATATGGCTCGCATCCAAGGAGAATTACCTGGAGGCATTCCTTGTGCTGCTTCCTTTGTCCTTGGGTCTTTAAAGAAGGATTCGCCGGCAAATAGCGCGGAAAAGTAAATGTCTGGTGACGGAATTTCATCCAATGAGGCCTGCCTCGACAAATACCCTAAATACCGAGCGTCACCTGCCATATCCCTTACCGTTGTTACACCATTTTTTAGCAGGTAATGGAGTCGTTCTTTTGTTAGTTCGAGATTATCATCTTCCGAGGGATTAGTAGCTAAATGTACGTGCGCATCAACTAGCCCCGGAACAATGAAATGCTTGCTGTAATCCAATATTTGAATGGAATCAGATCCTTTGTATGTATCAGAGTCAAAAATGCCGGTGATCAGATCGTTTTTTATAACTATCGTTTGATTTTCAACTTCCTGACTATTCTTCACATCGATCACTGTCACATGATGCAGCGCATAGCTGTCATATTGAACCTGGCAATTGGCGATGCTGATACAACTGAGAAAAAGTAGATTGAGAAGGAAAACATTCTTGTTAATCATAGTTCATGTTGGGCACTGGTCTAGGCAATGAGTAGTTGTGTGGGGTAGCACTAAGCTTTTCAAGCACATACCTAACTGAGAATCCATTAGAATTTTCAGAAGTAGGCAAGAACAAGCAATTACTTATAGCCATTATTGTGTTTTCGTTATTTTTCAATTTCAGTGACTATTTCCTTTGCAAGACTTAGTGTCTTTAAATAGAAATCTGAAATAAGCATTGATTGGTATCTTCTTCCATTCACCATAATCTCTAATCGTTTATCAGCGATTACACTTTCCAGATTGATGTTTTCAACTGGTCTTGGGTCATCTATATATAAGTCAGTTTGACGATGCCAAGGATTCGTTTTGTTGTAAATCCAATAATAATGTGCTTTTACGTAAGGCTCAAATTGGGCTTTTATTTCTGAATTGGCGTTAATTTCTCGACTTTTCAACTGTTCAATATGTCGATAATAATCTAATATTTTGACCTGAAGAATTTCATCTATAAATGACATTCCATTGGAATTTATAAGTGCATTAATTCCACTTTCATTAACTTCTATATTGCGTTCGTACATTAAATAAATCAAATACAACTGAATGTTATTGTCGATTGGCGTTAGGGTTTTAAATTGACTCAAAAACGTGTTAGTGTATTCAATTGTGGTTTCTGTTTCAGCCAATAAATTTTCAGCTTGCTTAATATCATCTTCCAGATTTAGCTTGATTGTTTCTAAATGCTTTCTTGCTTGATTTACATTTTTTTTGTTCTCGTTCCAATTGTTTATCGACAAGGCAATTAAAATACCTATAACTACTAATACAATTTCACCAATAGCATATTTTAAATACTTTCCAGTTTTACTTTCTGAAAGTAAGTTTTGTCTAATTTTCCTAAAGAATTTAATCATTGGTTAAGGGGTAGTCATAATGAAACACAACTCGTGTTTTAGAGATGGGGGGCAGTGAACTTTAATCGAAAATCAAAAGTTGAATTTTGCATTTTGCTGATCCGAATCTGTTCTCCCAAGCTGTTACTAAAATCTAGTCTTACGTCTTCGATTTCAAGTTCTTTAATTTACAATTGCAAAATAAGCCTTGCATTAAACTAGGTTTGCATTCGCCCTTTTTTAAGCCTTGCTCCTATAAAACTTCCGATGCAAGCGGTTAAAAGGCCAACCAAAACTATCGGTAAATCATTTTTTAGAAATGCAGTTATATTACCTGCGAATAAAACGCTTAAACCAAGTAACACAATGAGAGGACTAAATATCCATAAGCCCCAAGTCCAGGATCTTTTGGGCCATTTAAACCCAAAGATTAAACCTACGATGAGAAAAATAATTCCAAAAAAAGTATAATACATGAGTTCAGGATTTTAGGTCAAGTTAAATGTACTTTCACTTGTCATCTTCATTAAATTTTTAACATACTCGAAGTCAAAATACAGCAGTTTTTTTATTTTGAGTTCTTTTATTCACCCATTCAAGATTTGCTACCTAGCTTTCATGAAGTACCCCTTTTTCATTAATAGTAGCCGACTGATTGCAACTTTCCTTTTAAGATACAATAAAATTGATGGAGGCTATCACCTTTTAATCTACTGTTTTATCGACTATTATTGTCATTAGGTGTTAGTATTTTGTCATGACCTTTAGTCATCCTTAAAATGAACTTTTTAAATCATTCTAAGACGAGATAATCAGCTTTAGCTCTACGATATGCTTTTTTGCAACTGCCGTCTGCTAGAACTTCTATGAAGGAATCTCCACGGTAAGCAAATTCGTCAAGCCTAAATGAATTCGGAGATAGACTTATTTCTTCACTATTTAGGATTTCCCCATTTGCATCAAGGTGATTGTAGAATACTGTATTATTCGTATTGTTATAAATAATGTAATGTCGTCTAAAATCGATTTCTTCTTTTGCTTCAAAAGATTGTTCACCACATTCAAGCTTTTGAAAGGGCTTTAATCCAAAATCTTTCAGGAATGGCTCAATTGAAATAGGACCTTCTGCCCTCATACTTTTAATCTTCCATAATAATGCGACGGAGCTTGTTCTAATAAGCGTGGCATCCCAAACATTTTCGTCGAGCTGATACCCGTAGTAATGTAAGATTTTGTTTTTGTAGGAGGGATTGGTCAATACATAGTTGATTATTTTTTCTCTTGATACTGAATCGTCCCAATTATAAAAAGGTAATTCGTCAACCAACTCCTTTGTTCTTAACATTTGGAGATCAAGTACAGTTTGTTCCCATTGACGTTGGGATTCTATGCGTGTTTTTAATTCCTTAAGAACTGGAATTAGTGCAATATATTTTTTTGATAGTTGCTTTTCGAAGGCAATTAGCGCATCAAGATTGTCATGATTGAATTTGCGCATGCTCACACTGAATGTTAGTGCCCTACTTAGATCCCAAAAATTTTTACGTGTTATTTCATTATTAAGATAAAGCGTAAGGGTTGAATCTAATCCGTAACCATAACTAATGAGACTACTGCTGGTTTTAATGTTTGCTTCTAGTTCATTTTCGAAAGAAGAAAATAGGTTTTCTATATCAATAGACAGTTTTCTGTTTTCATTCCAATTATTAAGTATAAAAGCACCGAGAATACCAATAGTAATTACTATTACCTCTAAAAAGTATTCAGGCCATTTACTCTTTAAGGTTTCAATAATTCGTTTCATAATTGTTGATAAAAGCTAACTTTTTATACCTATATCTTTTTTGAATAGATATGGCCGATTGCGACAAGCATATGCATGAGTGGTGATCTTTAAATTCACATGATTTAATCTATCCTAACCCGTTAATTTACCACCGGTAGCACGATCCTGCTTAAGTTCTTTCCGCCATGATGAATCGAGTTGTTGGCGACTACTCCCCCGGTCTCATCATACGTATTTCCTCCTGTATTCATATTTCGATCAAAGCGAGGGAAGTTGGAGCTGCTGACTTCAATGCGGATGCGATGCCCTTTCCCGAAATAATTGGAAGTGCTCATTGGAGTCATTTTTACTTCGTATACCATTCCATCTTCCATCCAGACTTCTTTTTCATAGCCTTCTCGATAGCGTACTCTTTGGATAGTTTCATCCAGATTGTAGGCTTTGCCATCCGGGTGGACATCGATTAGTTTGATGGTCAGATCGGTGTCTTTCACATCAGAGGAGAGATACAGGTAAGATTCGATAAAGCCGGAAACTTCCATTCCTTCTTCCAAGACTTCTGAGGTATAGACTAGGATATCGTCGCGCATTTCCATTTCGCTTTGATCAAAAGAGCCACCCGTGACTGCGTTTCCAGTA
>JAHEBE010000452.1 GCA_024642365.1 Algoriphagus sp. | reverse complement strand
AAAATAATTACTATGATATTTACTCCATTCATAAAACTAGGCTTTCATTTTCCTGAGGACTATTTTCATCAAAAGGTAAGGTAATTATAAATTCTGCACCTTGCTTTATTTCGTCACTCGTCGAACTTGGCGGGGATTCCACTCGCAAGTCTCCTCCATGTGCTTTAATGATATCATAGCTTAATGACAAGCCGAGTCCTGTTCCTTTTCCAGTTGGCTTAGTAGTGAAGAAGGGTTGGAACACCTTATCCTTTATGGTAGAAGCCACTCCCTTACCATTATCTGAAATTCTAATTTCGACTCCATTCGCCAATTTTTTAGTGGTCACACTCACAATCGGAACATATCCATCCTCCGGATTTTTGTCTCCACCATTTTTCAACTCTTTGTCATATTCAGACACTGCATAGAAGGCATTGTTGTAAATATTTAAAAGCACTTTCCTAATATCCCGAGGAATGACATTTAAGTGAGGGACATCAGGATCTAAATTCGTCAAATATTCCGAGTGGAATTCCTTGTCTTTGGCCCGAATTCCATGGTAACTGAGTCGTAGGCATTCTTCAGAAATTGCATTGATGTCTGTTTTCTCTTTTTGACCAATGCCTGACCGGCTATGCTGAAGCATTGCCTTTACGATGGAATCTGCTCTTCTTCCATGAAGGGTAATTCGATCCAGATTTTGCTTGATATCCTCAGCTATGATCTTAGCGTCCTCGAGTTTACCAGCAGCCATATCTTCATTCATTTCTAGAATGAGCTCGGCACTGACTTCAGAGAAGTTATTGACAAAATTCAATGGATTTTGAATTTCATGCGCAATACCTGCTGTCAACTCTCCAAGCGATGCCATTTTCTCTGCTTGAATCAACTGGGACTGAGTAGATTTCAGGTTTTTATAGGCCTTTTCAATTTCCTTGGCATGTGCAAGATCTCGCTCCTGTGCTTTTACTTTTTCAGCCTTGATTGCTTGATTTTTATTGTAAATAGATAGTGGATAGATCAAAGTCAAAAAGCCCATTAAATAGAAGGCATAGGCCCACCAAGTCCGGTACCATGGAGGTAGCACAGAAAACTCATAGCTAATAGGTTCGGTCCAGTCTCCTGCATCACCAGCCACTGTGCCGGTAAACCTAGCCCTAACTTTAAAAGTGTATTCCCCCTCCTGAATATTACCAAACGTTGCACTGGTTTTTTTCAGAATTGGACTCCATTCCTCATCATATCCTTCGAGAATATATTGGTATTCTACTAAGGATGGATTGGAAAGCTCATTACTCCCGTAGTCAATGTTGATGTGATTGTGTCGATATGGCAATACCAGTCCAATTGGGATCGAATAGAATTTATTGATCGAATCAAACGCGATATTATCAAATCGATCTTTTAATGATTGTCTTGCAGTATCAGAGAGTGTGCCTCCATAGACCAAAATTTCATCCGCATCTCGTTCTTCAGATCGGATTTTAGCCCTGTCTTTTTCTTCATACCCAGGATTCAAGGAGTGCCAAGAAATAACTTCCTCATTGATTCGAAGTTGCTTGAAAATCAAATCAGGTTGGACCTTATT
The DNA here is from genome assembly GCA_024642365.1 of Algoriphagus sp. Lineage (GTDB taxonomy): Bacteria > Bacteroidota > Bacteroidia > Cytophagales > Cyclobacteriaceae > Algoriphagus. The sequence goes on along the minus strand of JAHEBE010000452.1, from coordinate 654 downwards.
CCTTTTCAATGCACTATAGTCAAAGCGAAGCAACGCGGTCTTATTATTTCCGGTACCAGCCCACATAATACCTTCCCTATCCAAGAAAATCCCATTTTGACCATCAGTGAGATCTTTTACTGGATAGCCAGTATTAGAGTTGAAAATTTCAATGTTTCGAAGACTATCCAAATCCAAAACATCAGCTACAGGAGAATCAAAAATGGCAATGCCTAGGTTGGTTCCCACTGCAATTTTTTCATCCCCCATTTCAGAGATTTGAAGAATGACATTATCTGGGAGACCGTAGGAAGTAGTAAAGCTGTTGAAGAGTTTTTCTGGCAAAGCAATCGCCGTGTTTCCTTTAGTATAGTAATCCTGAATCGCAGTGACTTTAGCGCTACTGATAAAACTCAGCCCACTATAAGTCCCTACCCAAAGATTACCTTGTCTATCCCGTTCCACTTTTCCGACACTTTTTTCAGCTAAACCTTGGTCCGGCCCAAAGTTCAAAAATGAAAGTCCATCAAAACGGCTGATACCCTCATTAAGGGTGCCTACCCAAAGATTGCCGAAGCTATCGGTGGTCATCCCGATGGTTAGGTCATCAGCTAATCCATGACTGGAGTCGTAGGTTGTAAAAGACTCCCCATCAAACTTGGTGATCCCTGCATC
>JAHEBE010000451.1 GCA_024642365.1 Algoriphagus sp. | reverse complement strand
TTTAATCCAAAACCATTTTATAGTTCGGATCCTCGATCACATTTACCTCAACCAATTTATCTGCATTCGCGATCAACTTTCGACAGTCCGGACTGAGGTGTTTTAAATGGACTGTTTTTCCCACTTTCAAATACCGCTCAGTGATTCGATTGAGCGCCTCAATCGCCGACATGTCCACGATTCTGCTTTCAGCAAAATCTATAATGATTTCTTCCGGGTCATTTTGGATGTCAAATTTTTCCCCAAAAGCGCCTACCGAACCAAAAAATAAAGGACCGTACATTTCATAATGTTTGATTCCAGCTGCATCCACGGATTTGCGTGCTCGGATTCGTTTCGCATTGTCCCAAGCAAAAAAGAGGGCAGCTAAAATTACCCCGATCAGTACAGCCAAAGCCAAATTGTGGAGTACTGCAGTAATCAAAGTAACGAGTACCATTAGAAACACATCGGACTTAGGCATTTTGGTAAATGTCCGTAAACTCGCCCATTCAAATGTCCCGATCGAAACCATGATCATCAGACCTGTCAAAGCTGCCATGGGTACTTGTTCGATTAGGCTACTGCCAAACATGATAAACACCAATAGCATCACTGAAGCGACAATTCCCGAAAGTCTTGCACGAGCACCGGAAGAGATATTGATTAGTGATTGACCGATCATCGCACAGCCTCCCATTCCAGAAAAAACACCCGAAAGCATGTTTGCCAAGCCTTGAGCAACAGCCTCTTTATTTCCCCGACCTCGGGTCTCTGTAATCTCATCAATAATATTGAGTGTCAATAAACTTTCAATCAAACCCACACCAGCCACTATTGCAGCATAAGGGAAAATGATTTGTAGCGTCTCAAAGGTCAAAGGTACCGCAGGTAGATGAAAAGGAGGGAAGCCGCCTTGGATGCTTGCAATATCTCCAACAGTCTTGGTATCTAAATTCAAAAGAGAAACAACGCCAAAAACAACCAAAATAGCGGTCAATGAGGAAGGGACAACTTTCGTAAGCTTTGGTAAACCCCAAATGATTAGCATTGTCAATCCCACCAAACCAAGGAGTAAATAAAGCGAGTTGCCAGTAAGCCAAGCTCCTGTGCTATCCTTAAACTGGTCCAGTTGCGACATGAAAATGATAATTGCTAAACCATTCACGAAGCCAAAAATTACAGGATGGGGAACAAGTCGCATAAATTTGCCCAGCTTCAAAGCACCTGCGCTGACTTGAAGAATTCCAGCCAAAACAACTGCAGCAAAAACATATTCCACCCCATGTGTCGCTGCCAAAGAAACGATCACCACAGCTACAGCACCGGTAGCTCCAGAAATCATCCCAGGCCGACCTCCCAATATGGAAGTAACCAATCCCATCATAAATGCAGCATAAAGCCCTGTGAGGGGAGAAAGTCCTGCGATAAAAGCAAAGGCAACCGCCTCAGGAATCAAGGCCATCGCTACGGTAAGGCCAGAGAGAACTTCCGTTTTATAATCGACTCGTTGACTGAAGTCGAAGAGATTCAGATACTTTTTCATGAGAAAGGGAATAGGTTTGGATGAACTGGAACTTGACGGAAATCTTTTTCACATTCGATTCCAGTCCGAGATGATGCCTGCAAAGGTAAGTAAAAAATGCTCCACCAAATTTTATTTGGCTACTAGAACGTCCTAACCTAGGCTAAGGGATTTAATTAAGGAGGAAAACTGATAATACAATTCAGCTTAATAATTGATTTTTCAAAATTTGACTTAGCTCTTCCGCACATCCCCAGCAGACAGTAAATCCAGCACCTCCATGTCCATAGTTATGGAACACGTTTGAGTACTTGGGATCAAATTCAAATCGAACAGCACTTCGTTTGGGACGAAGACCGACAATGATTTCCAAAAGCTTTGGTTCGGATTCGATCCCAAAGGCCTTTATCCGATCCAAAATCCGGGAAGTATCTTCCGGATCAATTGCCTCATTCCAGTCATCTTCATAATCTGTTCCTCCGATCACGGAATCTTCACTTCGGTTGATAATATAAGAAAGGGCTCCTTTTTTAGTGGGATCTGCAAAGGAGGGGAAATTCATCTTTTCAGCTCGTAGGATTTGTCCGCGCATCGGATGCAGGTCTTTGTCTTGACACAGGTCGCGTGCTCCTAATCCGGTGCAATTCACCACCCAGGTATCTAAGGCCGCAACTTCTGCTAGATTTTTCAGTGTCTTTTGCTCAAAAGTACCACCCAAACTCAAAAACTTTTCAA
>JAHEBE010000129.1 GCA_024642365.1 Algoriphagus sp. | reverse complement strand
AGAAATCAGTTCAAGCACTAATCCTTCTCCAATTACCAATACTTAAAAATCGTAAAAATTATTTTGTATCCAGCACCAAAAACCCCTTTGACGGTCCCGCTTACTTTCGAAACACCAATTCGTTTTCTGTAATTAACTGGAACTTCAACATATCGAAGCCCTGTTTTATGTGCCTTTATTTGCATTTCGATGGTCCAGCCAAAATTTTGATCGACCATTTTCAGCCCCAACAAATCTTTCCAGACAATGGCTCGAAAAGGCCCTAGATCAGAGAATTTGGCACCTTGCATATACTTCATCATGGTAGTCGCCAGCCAGTTTCCAAACACCTGAGGCAAAGTCATAGAACCCGATTCACGTTCACCGAGTGCTCTAGAGCCTATCACCATATCTGCTTTCCCAGCTAATATTGGCTGAATCAAATCCAATAATTCTTCTGGATAATCACTGTAATCTCCATCTAAAAAGACAACAATATCCGGCTGAATAGATTGCTTGCTGATCCAATCCATGGCAGTTAAGCAAGCCTTTCCATATCCTTTTTGAGCTTCAAAAACCACCTGCGCCCCTGCAGCTTTGGCAACTTCCCCAGTTTGATCTGTTGAATTGTTATTTGCCACTACGATATTTCGAACCAATTTTGGAATATCCCGAATTACTTTTGGCAAAGACTTTTCCTCATTATAAGCTGGAATAATGACGTCAATAATCGGATCCTTTTCTGATTTATCGGCTAAGTCCATAGGATCTGAAAGAAGTAATGAAAACCAAACTGTAGCCTACTGCCAACATAAGGTGAAATGGTAATAATTCGTAGGACCCCAATTGAAGATGGATAAATACCATGGCAATGAAAATGAGCGCAAAAACACCTTCAAACCAAGTTGTGAAAGGAATTTTCGAAGCTAGGTAAGCATTTGATTTCAATCCTGTTTTCCCAGATTCTAGGTTAAACTTAGGAGTACGGATAAATGGGGATTTTTTTCCTGAGAGTCCTTCCATTACAGCTTGGGCATTGTGCAAAGCCAGCCCCATTGAAACTGACAGAAATAGCGGCAACAAGTAAAACCCTTGGAGGAGATTTTTCCAAAATCCCTTTTTCCCATAAAGAAAAGCCACTAGATATACACAGGCAATCAGCACAAATCCGATCAAAAAGATGCCTGCCAACCTAAAAACCAATGGTGAAATCATGCCTTGCTGACCTGCCCACCAAACACCTATACTACTTATACTCACAAGAATAATTGCGATGAAAATACTGCTATTAAACAAATGAGCCATTGCATGAAACTTCGTAGAAAAAGGCAAAGAAGACTTTAGCACATTCATCGCATGCTTTGAAGCACATTCAGCACCGCCTTTGGTCCATCGAAATTGTTGGGATTTAATGGCAGACATAATTGGTGGTAGCTCTGCGGGGGATTCAATCTCCCTTCGATAGACAAACTCCCAACCTCTTTGCTGCGCCCGGTAGCTTAAATCCAAATCCTCAGTGAGCATGTTGTCATGCCAATTTCCGGCATCTAGAATACATTTCTTTCTCCAAACCCCTCCTGTTCCATTGAAATTGATAAAAGCTTTCTGGCTGTTTCTGCCGATTTGTTCGATCAAAAAATGAGCATCCAAAGCAAATGCCTGCATCCTGGTGAGCAACGAATAATGCTCGTTCAAATGAGTCCAACGCGACTGGACCATACCGACATTTTCTGTATTGAAATACGGAATAGTCTTAAGCAAGAAGTCAGGGTCAGGAATAAAGTCTGCATCGAAAATAGCGATGAATTCTCCTGTCGCTTTTTCAAGTCCTTCACGAAGCGCTCCAGCTTTAAAACCGACTCGGTTTACTCGATGCAAGTATTGAAAATTCACTTCCGGGAATAATTTCAATTTCTCCTGAATCAAAGTGGAAGTTTCGTCTGTACTGTCGTCCAATAGCTGAATTTGGATCAACTCTTTTGGGTAATTAATTTTTGAGACTGCCTCAATCAGGCGATCTACGACATATAGTTCGTTAAAAATAGGGAGTTGAATCGTAACCAGAGGCCAGGTTTTTGGATTGGGCGGAATCCTCTCTTTTACTCTTCTTGATCTCAGAAAGCTAAAAAGCAAATGCCCTTGAGCTAAGCTATAGACCAAAATAAATAGCATCCCTAGGGTATAAACGCCTAACAGAAAGTAGATGAAAATCATTTATGCATTCAACTTTACAGAGTCATTTCCGATTAGAATTGGGAGCTCATGAATTCGATTTTCTTCTGGCCCATTTTCTAGCTTCAATACCCCACGTGGACATACAGCCGAACAAACCCCACAACCTACACAACTTGACCGCACGATATTTTGACCTTTTTGCGCATACGCACGGACATCGATTCCCATTTCACAATAGGTAGAGCAGTTTCCACAGGAGATACATTGGCCTCCATTCGTAGTGATTCTAAACCGAGATTTGAATCGCTGCACGATGCCTAAGTATGCGGCAAGTGGACAACCAAATCTACACCATACTCGGTTCCCCATGAAAGGATAAAATCCAGTTCCTACAACTCCCGCAAATGCAGAACCAATAGCAAATCCATAAAATGAATGGAGCTGGTTGGTAACATTTCCAAGAAAACTGAACCCTGAAAAATAATTAGCAATCGTAACGCCTGTCATCACTACAGCTAGAACCAGCACGCCATGGATGATATATCGTTCATACTTCCAAGCTTTAAGTGATTTGTCCGAAAGCTGACGGAAAGGATCGCCGACAGTTTCAGCCAACCCTCCACATCCACAAACCCATGAGCAATACCAACGCTTCCCAAAGAAATAAGTGAATGTAGGCACTCCAATAATGATCAAGAGAATTCCCCAAATCAGCATAAACATCCCCACCCCACCAGAGCTGGTAAACGTGCTGATCTGGTAATCATAAAAGAAGTCATAATCCAGCGGCCAAATATTTTTGAAATCAAAATAAGGTTGATTTAAAAGAACCAAGATCTCTGGGATCAGGAAGGCAAAGGCTGTTTGGAAAAACATGACCGAGGCTGTCCGTAGTTGCTGGTATTTATTCCCTCGGTATTTCCGAAACATTCGAATCCCCATTACTATAATTGCCAGCGTATAAATCAGTCCATACAAAAACCATTGGCTGGCGGGATTCCCACTTAGGAGTTCACTGATAGGTGAAACCATTGCTACCAAGTTTACCAAGTAGGCCGGAAACCAATACAATACGATGTAAAAAATAATAAGAAACGAACCGGTAAGCATGCCTAGGATTCCTTTGCTTTTTAGAGAAGAATGGAAAACTCCATTATTCTTGATTCCTTCAGGTTCATCCCGATGAGCAGGTAGGTTATAAAGCAATCCGCCAAAAGCTGCTAATCCAATGGAAAGTGCGAAAAATAACCAAGGGTTTGATTGGACTGGACTAGTCAATCCAGCCAAGGCGAATGCAAAAGAATAATCATCCCAAATGACTTGGTCCCAAAGCGCCTCAGCTTTTAACTGATCATTGTATCCGTCAAAATTTTCCGAAAAAGCCCCTAGAAATTCAAAATTTGAAGAATATGCTTTCCCCAACATTGGAGACAAAACTTCGAGCAATTGCTCCTGATGAATTTCCTTGGTGTTAGCAATGATTAATTCCTCATTGAGGCTATAGCTTCCTAAAAAAGGAATCAAGACAAATGCCCCGAGACCAATCAAGAAAAGTGACAATCCGAGTTTCTGAATCAATTTCATACTTTAGCTCCGAATAATTTTTGTAAAAAAGAAGGTTTTGAAATAGTAAAATCTCCCCCAAACTGTCTTTTAAAATCTTTTTGAATTTCAAGATGATAAGGAGCAAAAAACTCCGGATCGAAATTCGCCTGACTTAATTTACTGATCACTTTTGTTCCTGACCATTTTTCGCGAAGTGCTTGATCAAAAAACTCATGGCGCAATCGAAACCCGAAATTATTAACTCCAACCAAACGACCTGACTTATCCATCAACATCCGAAAAGATACTTTTCCGGAAGAGTGCTCCCAATAAAACGAATCTATTTGGGAAGCATCCCATACCGGAGGTACTGTTCCATAGGTTTGATATTCGATATCCAGAAACTTGGCTGAATTAAACCAATGACCAGGTTGGTAGGAAGTAGTCTTTCCTGCCAATGAATGTGCAAGGGTTTCCCCATGCATTCGCCCAGTATACCAAACCTGTTCGATCGGTCTTCTATCGGCCGCAGGAGCTTGTTGAAACTCAGCACAATCACCTATGGCATATACATCTGGAAGATTTGTTTCAAAGTTCAAATTCACTTTTATCCCCCGATTCACTTCCAAATCACTTCCTTTAAGAAAATCAACATTAGGGCGCACTCCGGCAGTTAAGCCTACAAACTGGCAAGAAATTTCTTCGCCAGCCGAGGTCAGAACCGCTCTTACTCTTCCTTGATCATCGCTGATTATTTCTTTTAGCTCAGTTTCTAATCGCAAATCAATATGGTGCGAACCGATATGCCTCCCAACTAATTCAGATTCCTCCTGTGGTAGGACATTATTCCAAAAACCAGTCTCTCGAACCAGAAAAGTCACTGGGATCTTTCGATAGGCTAGCATTTCGGCCATTTCAATCCCAATCAATCCACCTCCCACAATCACAGCTCTATTGACAGGTGATTTTGTGTTTTCTTCCATCAACTCTAAATCCTGCTTGGAATAGAGCCCTTGTACTCCTTTTAACTCTTGTCCCGGCCAACCAAATTTATTAGGGGTTGATCCTACTGCCAGGACTAATTGATCGTATGCAAGTTTTTCTCCAGATTGGAATAGAATGTTTTTAGATCCATAGTCAATGGATTTCACCCAAGCCTGCTTAAGGGCTAGCCTATTTTTCTCCCAAAACCAGTTTTCATAGGGTTGCGTATGTTCAAATTTCATATGCCCCATGTACACGTACATCAGTGCCGTTCTCGAGAAAAAATAGGCTGATTCACCAGAAACCAAAGTTATCTGGACCTGATCATCAAGTTTTCTGAGTTGTCTGGCACAGGTTACGCCAGAGATTCCATTGCCAATGATGACTACGTGGCGATTGACGCTCATAGTTTTTAGGGTTGAGTTTAAATTGAAATTTACAAAAAGCCTTGGCTATTCATTTAAATTCCAATTATAATCTAGGTGCGAAATCGTAGCAGTCTTGTTAATTTTCACCGTACTGTACTTATTTAAAAAATCGATAAGCGATCCATTATTGGTGAAATCTCCTTTGAACCAAGAAAATATGGAGGAAATTTCGATTGCATTAGGGCTAATTTTATTTCTGGATTTATCATTGACGAAAGTCTTTGCGACCCGTTCTAACTGGGCATCAATTTTTGAAGCTACAAAAGCTTCATTCAACAAGGGTGGACAAGACACAGAGGCACAATTTATAGCAAAGTGAATCCGTGGTTCTGAAAACTCCTTTCTTAAAATCGAATGCTCGATTTCATCCAAGCTTGATTCCTGACCACCGATTTTAAAAAATTTGTAATGCCAGACATCTTTAATCAACGGGATTTTCAATGCCGGCCCAAGATCGCGAATACTTTTCACCGGGTAGTTGTCCGCGATGAGTTTGACCGTATAGGCATTGTATGCATTGATCCAATAGGCCAATTGCTCATTTTTTGACCAGGTTTTTCGATCGGGGGCATTTTCACTGATCGTTTTGAGATAGGCATCAAGTTTAGCTTTATCCTTTACAAAGCCTTTATAATTCACAATGCCTGTTGGACTGACATAAGCTTTGAGTAGTTGATTCCATGCCTCATGACTTGGCGGGGTAGTTGCGGCCATTCCAGGAGGTGTATTTTGGCAGGCAAAAATGAAAAGAGAAAAGAGGACGATTAAAATTCGGTTTGAATAGTTCATTGGATTGTTTGTTTACCTGATCTACGAAGTCAAGTAAAATTAGGATGAATTGAAATCTCGAATGGTCGTGAGGAAGACAGGATTAAGCTTATTAATACACTTTTTGCCCATTTTCAAGCCAAATCCCCCAAGATCTTGAGTAGGTATGGACTTGATTGGTCAGCTTCTCATTTTGATAGAGCGGCATTGCTTCATTGGACCAATGAATTATCCCTCCATATAAATTATAAACCTTCGTGAATCCTGCTGCACTCAGTTTTTTACCAATGTCTTGAGATCTTGCACCGACAGTACAATAAACGAGCACTGGTTTATTCTTATCTAAATTAGAAACCGAGGCTAATTTGAAAGTGTCGTAACCAACCCACTTTGCACCAGCGAGATGACTCACTTTGTATTCCTCAAACTCACGGGTATCTAAAATTTGATAGTTTGATAAATTGGAAATTTCTTTTGGATTCAGCGTGGGAAATTCAGAATCATAAAGCGTGGACAACAGCGTTTTGTAAGCTATGGATTGACCATTTACAACGGAAGAGCAAAGGAAAATTCCCGCGATTAAAAAAAATAAATTAAACCAGCGATTGACTTTTACATTCATGATTGGATAACTCATTTCAATCAATTGCGGTTCGAATTAAGCATAAAAATCAGATAGCCGAGACAAGCCACGACGATCTTTTATGATGATTTTTTTGCCATCCAATTCAATCAAATTATCTTTTTTGAATTCAGATAGCAATCGAATAACCGATTCGGTGGCAGTCCCTACCATTCCAGCAATCTCTTCCCGGCTTAAGATCAAATCGATCCGCTCATTTCCTCCACCTTCTACCCCATATGAAGCACCCAGCTGCAATAGCACATAGGCCAAACGCTCTCGAATACTTTTCTGATTTGCATCCGTAAGTTTGGATTCCATGACTCCGATTTCGTGGCTGAGTTCTTTGGTTATTCGCTTAAAAAATGGCGTATTATTGAATAAGGTCGTAAGGAATGATTCTCTTGGGATAAAACAGATTTTAGCATCCTCGACAATCATTGCAGAATTAGTATAATTCTCCTCCCCAAGTAGCGCAGAATAACCTAGAAAATCACCGGCTTTAGCCAGATGGATGATTTGCTCCTTTCCATTTGAGGCAGTTTTATAAACCTTGACCACACCAGAATTGATGCAAAAAATGCCTAATGGCTTTGTATTCTCATAGTAAAGGATCTGTCCTTTTTTATGAGAAATTAAATTCTTGTTTTCAGAAATATTACAAATATGACTTTCTGATAAATCCGAAAGCAAGGAAAACTTGCGACTTGCGCAAAGCTCACAGGGCATATTAGCAATCTTGTTTCCCATGGTTTAGAGTTTTTGTTACTGAACTGTAAAATAAGCAAAAGACTAATGAAAATCACTAAAAAGGATGTTCAAATTGGTGCATTTGGACAGACTTGGATCTGAATAAATTGCTTTTCTTTCGATAAATATTGGAGAAAAACATGTTGATTCCCATTACTTAGTATCAAAAATTCACTTTTGATTTCCCGGTGATAAATGGCCGCCTGCTCCATCGTTTTTTGCGTGATTTTTATTTCAGGAGCTTTACATTCGATCAGGAGATAGGGCTTTCCTTCTCTGTCCCAAATCACCAGATCCGTCCGCTTTTGCAATTGGTTATATTTCAGCCCCTTCTCCAAAGCAAACAAACCTTTGGGATAGTTCAGTTCGGTTATAAGGAAATTTATCCAATGTTGCCTGACCCATTCTTCTGGAGTTAGCACTAAGTTTTTTTTTCGAATGGAATCTTTGATCCAAATCTTTCCTTCTTTTTTAATCAAATCAGGCTTGAAAGAAGGGAGATTCATGCTTGGTAATTGGACGATATCATTGTTCGATTCCATGGGAACAAAGATGTTGAAAATCCTCGAAAAGGAAGAAACATCAATCCTAATCAAAACTTATATAGGGTAAAATTTTAGCCACCCATTCTGGTTTGAAGATTTTTATCTTTTTCAAATCTTCAATCGACTCGAATCTCCCATGTTGATTCCGATATGCAATTAATACTTTGGACTCGCCGTATGAAATGTAGGGATGTGCGGAAAGTTCCTCCATTTCGACTGAGTTGATTAAAATCCTTCGAAAGATCGCCGGAGAAAATTCAAAGTAGTTCCAAATTTCCTCAATCGTTTCCGGTTTCAAGCCATAGATCTCTCCAAGCTGGGATTGGGAGTGAAATCCCCCAAGTTGCTCCCTGTATTTTAT
>JAHEBE010000450.1 GCA_024642365.1 Algoriphagus sp. | reverse complement strand
CTGGTCGCCAGAGGCGTAAATGAAAAAGGGGAGCTTTGGAAAGTTGGTATTAATCGACCGGATGAGGCGGCAACGGCCTCCGATCTATATAGCATTATCGCATTAGAGAATCGTGGCATGGCCACCTCAGGAAATTACCGAAATTATTACATCAAGGATCAGGTAAAAATCTCTCATACCATCAATCCTGCTACCGGATATCCTGTCAATCACAGTCTGCTTAGTGCTACAGTTTTGGCAAATGACTGCATGACTGCAGATGCCTATGCTACCGCATTGATGGTCTTAGGGCTGGATCGTGCCATCGCATTAGACTCCGCATTGAGCGAAATTGAAGTATTTTTGATTTACGATGACGGCAAAGGTGGCTATGGTACTTTCGCAAGCGAAACGCTTAAGCCTTACTTGTCTTTCCTCCAGGAGTAGGAATATAAATGCAACATTATTGAATTTTATTACCTTTGCCGGAGTTACATATCCAAGCTTTCCAAAAAGCAAATGGAGAGCCTGCTAAGCTATGGGAATAAACTTTCTTCTTCTGTTCTTTACCGCAATGGCTGCGGGTTCCTTAGTTTTTTTTGCACCAAAATTCAAAGATAAATATTTCAAACTCGTCCTCGTTTTTGCAGGTTCCTACCTGTTTGCGATTACAGTTTTACATTTACTTCCCGAATTATTCAGCAGTGGATTTGATGGGGGAAAAATAGGTCTCTTTATTCTAATCGGCTTTTTACTCCAACAGATTTTAGAATTCCTTTCCAGCGGAATTGAGCACGGGCACATTCACCATCATCATGGAGAAAGTAAGAGTGGTGTAATTACAGTGATGCTGGGCCTGTTTATTCACGCATTTTTGGAAGGAACACTGCTATCTCATGGAAGTTTGATCGATGCAGAATCAGTCGCTCACGTACACAACAGCAAATCGGTATTGATCGGAATCATCATGCACAAAGGCCCGGCAGCTTTTGCGCTCGCGGCAGTATTGAGCAGCTCCTTATCTAAAAAATGGACGCTGATTTTGTTGACGATTTTTGCTTTAGCTTCTCCATTGGGCATGTTTTCAAGTGCATTTCTTTATGAAAGCGGCCTACTTCAAAAGGAAGGAATTGGAATGCTTTATGGATTAGTGGTGGGTGGCTTCCTACATATCTCAACCACTATATTTTTTGAAAGTAGCCCACATCATACGTTCCATTGGAACAAATTATTGGTCAGCTTTTTTGCTGCGGGTTTGGCGATTGCCTCAGAATATTTCATCTAGGATTTCAATTTTTGAAAATTCTAAAAAATCATTCTATTCAAGCTAATTCTATCCTTTTTCGCCAAAGATAATTAGGCTGATTTCGGGACTTACCGAAATTTTTTAATTAATTCGTAGAGAATAAATCTATTCTTTTTTGAATCCCAGCAGCCTTTTACATTTAGTTTCTACACTTACCTGATTTGATCATGTCTAACTCCAAGATGAAAGAATATTGGAAAAAAAATCTCAGAACCCTCTTTTACCTTTTGGTAGTCTGGTTCATCGTTTCCTTCGGATTTGGGATCATCGGAGTGGATTACTTAAATCAGTTTCATATTGGAGGCTTCAAACTCGGGTTTTGGTTTGCGCAGCAAGGTTCCATTTTCACCTTTGTGCTCTTGATTTTTATCTATGTCATCCGGATGAATAAGCTGGATAAGGAATTTGATGTCAACGAGGATTAACCCAAAAAATCAAGCATACCCATGGATATTTTAACCTGGACTTACATTCTCGTAGGTTTATCATTTGCACTTTACATTGGGATCGCCATCTACACTCGGGCGGGTTCCACCAAGGAATTTTACACTGCAGGAGGAGGCGTTTCTCCCCTGGCAAACGGAATGGCTACTGCAGCAGACTGGATGTCGGCAGCCTCTTTTATTTCCATGGCTGGCATTATTTCTTTTGCAGGATATGATGGTTCCGTATACCTCATGGGTTGGACAGGTGGCTATGTATTACTGGCGCTTTTGCTTGCTCCTTACCTTCGGAAATTTGGAAAATTTACCGTGCCTGACTTTGTAGGCGATCGCTATTATTCCAATAAGGCAAGAGTGGTCGCGGTGATCTGTGCGCTCTTTATCTCCTTCACCTATGTAGCCGGACAAATGCGAGGGGTGGGAATTGTATTTTCTAGGTATTTGGAAGTTCCGATCGAATGGGGAGTTGTGATCGGGATGTGCATCGTCTTTTTCTATGCCGTTTTAGGAGGAATGAAAGGCATTAC
>JAHEBE010000449.1 GCA_024642365.1 Algoriphagus sp. | reverse complement strand
ATTTGCTTGGTATTTCCCACAGGATCTTTGGCCCAATCGGACACGCCAGCTGCTGAATCGATCCGAACAACACCATAATGCCTGACACCAAGGTCCTTGAGTTTCTTACCAAATTCACAAGATTTACGAACCATTTCCACAAAAGTCTTTCGCTGATCTGCGGTGCCCATCGCAGAACCTGCCCATATAGGAGCTACTAAGGAGCCAACGTTCAAATTGTATTTCCCGACCTTATCAGCAAGTTTTTTGGCTTCATCAGGATTATTTAAATCAAAGTGAGGTTCGAGCAAACCCACGTCTATTCCGTCAAATTTCACCCCATTCACTTCTGCTTTTGCAGTCATCTCAAGCAGTGAATCAAAAGGAATGATAGGCTCGGAATCAGGTCCTTTCCCGACTAATCCAGGCCAAGTTGCGTTGTGTAATTTTGGGTAATTGTTCATGGTTTGTTTGGATTGTAAAATTGAAAGATTGTAAAATTGAAAGCTTATTGGTTTACCAAATCCTAAACCACTTTCAAGTCTGGATTTTTTGGTCCAAAATGCTTCAGCATCACGATAGGATCTGTCTTCGAATGATTCGTAATCTTCACTCCTGCCTTTGCAGCAGACTCAGATACAAAATACTCATCATGGGTCAGTTGTCCAAAACGAATCAAAGCTGGGGTTTCGATGTCCCAATTTCCCATCGTACCATGTCCTTGCATCATGATCATTCCATAAGCAGCATTATCAGTGATCGTCACAGTTTGACCTGGGAATACAGTCAATTCTTTGGCAGAATAATCATGCGATCGATAGCAAATCCAAGCATCATGATAGCCTGCTGCATGCATTTTTTCTACGCCTTCTACTGGCTTAGGCTCCATGTAGTGATTGTCCATTAGATTTGGATTAACATTCAAATCCCAATCGATCATCTCAACCAACAGTTCATAATCTCCCCAACGGTCTTTTGGGGTAGCATTCCAAAGTAATTCATCCGGAATAATCGCTTCATTAACCAGCGATTGATACATGGCAAAAATATCTGAAGCCTTTTGAGGCTCATAGGTACAAAGTGAACCCGGAGCATGAAGCATTCCCGGAGGAACATCCCAACCAGTCCCCGGCTGTAATTTGAAAGCTTGCGAGTAATTCGTGATTTTGTTATCTCCTTTGTTGAAGTTTTTAAGGCAATCCAAAATGATTTCTTTGGTAGTGCCAGGAGCGATTCCAAAGAAAGTATATGGAAAATCACCTCCATGATTATTGACTTGCGGAGGAAAATAATAGGCCTCGGGTTTCCCATTCTGTCCCGTCAATTTTCCAAACTCATCACTCGGGTGGATGTGATGTGGAAGCGGGCCCATGTTATCAAAAAACTTGGAATACATCGGCCATGACTTGTGGGCATTCCAAAGTCGATCTCCGATGATCTGAGCACCTAACTCGTCAATGGCATCTTTCAATAAAAAGAGTTCTGTCTTCCCACCATCAGCAAAAGCGATATGGCTTAAGCCTTCATTTTTGGAAGTCAAAGGACCATTTTGAGCTGGAGTAGTGGATGCAAACCAACGCTCGTCGATTCCTCCACGATTGCCGCCTAGACTGTAATAATCATCCGGGTGAAGCTTGATACGGCGACCCGGGACACAAAAGGATCGCGGCACCCAAGTCGGGGTTAATCTTAAAATTCCTTCGCCCTGCTCGAGGGCTTTTTTTGCTAGGCTCATTTTTATGTATGATTTATGATGTCAGATTTATGATGTCAGATTTATGATTTGAAAATTGAAAGATTGGAAGATTTCAAAACTGAATAATTAGACTCCTAAGGCTTCATTGTTTAAAATTCAGTATTGGATACTCAGCATACTCTAAATTTCAAATTCTTCATTTTAAATTTTAAATTCCTTTACTTTTTCTCCTGTCAGCACTTCCAACTTCAATTCGTATTCTCGTTTTTCCCCTGGTTTTAAAAGAATCAAAGAGCCGTTGTCTCTTGCATTTTTTTGTCCAATGGGCGGATGAGTGGCCGGTTCAAGCGCTGTCACATATTCGTTCTTTCCCCAGTGTTGCCAGTTGATCAACCAAGGCAATTGGGATTTTTGAAATTCGATTTTCAAGGCCAAACCCAATGCATCATTTGCATAGCCACAGGTTACCAGTCCTTCTGAATTCGAATCAGGTAGAATAAAAGCGACATCCTCACCAAATCCAGCATGTGCATCCATTGGGGCAGCACATTGGGTAAATTCATGTTTTCGGTTGAATTCAG
>JAHEBE010000128.1 GCA_024642365.1 Algoriphagus sp. | reverse complement strand
AACCTCCAACTTTTGGATCTTTTTGATTTGGAATACATCTCCGATCCACAGATTTCTCCTGATGGATCTAAGGTGGTTTATGTTCGAAATTTCAAAGACATCATGACCGATCGAGATTACGGGAATCTCTGGATGGTGAATGTGGATGGTACCCAAAATCGACCCCTGACTCAGGGAAACCAGCGTGACTTTTCTCCAGTCTGGTCGCCTGACGGCACTAAGATCGCCTACCGATCCAATGGCCAAGATGAACGGGTGAAACTGTTTGTCATGTATTTGGATACCAAGGATGCGGTAGCTTTAACCAACTCCGCGAATGCTCCGGGCTCTCCGTCTTGGTCTCCGGATGGGCAGAGTTTGGCCTTTACTCAATTTGTCCCAGTGGCTAAAAAATCAATGCTTTCGATACCAGGAAAGCCTGAAGGAGCTGAGTGGAATGCTCCGCCGATTTTTATCGATGAGATGAATTATCGTGGGGATGGAGCGGGCTATTTGAAGACTGGCTATTCCCATATTTTCACAATTGGACTTGCAGGTGGCACCGCTCGGCAACGAACTTTTGACACCAATGACTATGGCACTCCTAGCTGGAGTAGCGATGGAAAGTCATTGATTTTTTCTGCAAATCTCCATGAGGACAATGAGCTCGATCCCAATAATTCCGAAGTATACCAACTCGATTTAAACTCAGGTTCGATCAAAGCTTTGACAAGTAGAAAAGGTCCTGATGGAGGTCCTGTGCTTTCACCAGATGGTAAAATGATTGCTTACACAGGTTTTGATGACACCTATCAAGGCTATCAAGTCCGAAATCTCTATGTGATGAATGTGGATGGATCAGGAGTGAAAAACTTGACTTCTGACCTGGATCGGGATGCTGATAATCCACAATGGGAAGGCAATGGCAAGGGAATCTATTTCCAATACGATGAAAAAGGAGACACCAAAATCGGCCACGTCGCGCTGACGGGCAAGATCCGTACGGTAGTCGAAGGCCTAGGCGGATTGGATCTCGGCAGACCATATAACGCAGGAAGCTATTCCGTTTCCAATACCAGTCGATTCGCCTACACACTAGGCGGGGGAGATCATCCGGCAGATTTGGCCGTTTGGGTAGATGGAAATGTGAAGCGACTGACCGCAGTAAATGACGATGTATTTTCATATCGGGAAATCGGAAAAGTAGAGGAGCTCTGGTGGAAATCTTCTTTCGATCAGGTGGATGTGCAGGGCTGGATCGTAACTCCTCCCAACTTTGACCCAAGCAAAAAATACCCATTCATCCTCGAGATTCACGGAGGACCATTTGCGATGTATGGCAATTCATTTTCTTACGAAGTGCAAGCCTATGCCGCGGCTGGATATGTGGTGCTCTACACCAATCCACGTGGAAGTACCGGTTATGGAGCTGAGTTTGGCAATCTGATTCACCATGATTATCCCAATCATGACTACGAAGACTTGATGTCTGGCGTAGATGCGGTGATTGCCAAAGGCTATATCGATACAGAAAATCTATTTGTCACCGGGGGATCTGGTGGAGGCGTATTGACTGCTTGGATCGTAGGAAAAACAACTCGCTTCAAAGCTGCCGTGGTTGCCAAGCCAGTGATTAACTGGACGAGTTTTGTGCTTCATGCCGATAATCCAGCCTTTTTTGCGAAGTATTGGTTTGGTGCCATGCCTTGGGAGGATATCGAAAATTACTGGAGAAGATCACCGCTATCCTTGGTCGGAAATGTCAAAACTCCAACAATGCTCTTGACAGGTGAACAGGATTTCCGGACACCGATCTCGGAGTCCGAGCAATACTATTCCGCCTTGAAACTTCAAGGAGTAGAAACAGCAATGGTTAGAATTCCTAATGCCTCGCATGGTTTGGTCAATCGTCCAAGCATGTTGATGAGTAAGTCAGCCTCGATCTTAAGTTGGTTTAATCAGTATCGGGATAAAAAGTAACTCACCTTTTCTTTCAACCATCAAATCAGTATTTCTATGAAAACGCTCACATTTTCAACACTATTGATTCTTTTTTCCCTTACTATTTCAAATGCCCAGGAGCTGGTTTATCCAGCAATCCAAGGATATGGAGCCGTAAATGAAGTGCCCTTCGAAGTAGAAAAACCTGACCCAAATCAAAAGTATAAACTCGTGGTTGAGCTAGGTGAACGATCAGAAAATTTAGATCAAGTGAATGATTTGCTGGATTATGCCGCACGGATGTATAATCTTCACAGATATGCTGGAATACCTAAAGAAAATATAGAATTAGCAGTGGTTGTTTATAGTGGGGCAACCTCAATAGTCCTATCCAATGATAAATACCAAGACCGATTTGAGAAACAAAATCCTAACGCAGTTTTACTTGAGGAATTGAAACGGGAAGGGATACAACTCATCGTCTGTGGGCAATCGATGATGAAGCAAAGTCTTATTCCTGAGAATATCTATCCAGGCGTAAGAATGGCGGTTTCACGATTCACCGCAACTACCGATTTTATCCAAAAAGGCTATAAAGTCATCGTACTATGATTTCTTGCAATTTCAAGATTCAATGCTTGCTGATTGGTTTTCTTGGGATCACCAGTGTATTCACTGGTTTTGGTCAGAATTTAGATCTTGAAGCAAGTGCCATTTTGGCCCAGCGTCAGGCTTCCAACCAAGCTTTGCGTGCATTTAATGAGGAGTTGAATAACACCTTTATGACTGACGATGTTCTAAATACTACCGGTGCTGGAACCTTGCTCTCAGGCAAAGCTGAACTGATGGACTACATCAAAAAATCAAGCGGCCCAAGGATGTATTGGGTTCGAACTCCAGATGAAATCATCGTCAATCCAGAAACTAAATTGGCTTGGGAATCCGGCACATGGAAAGGGTATGTGGAAGGGTCTGAGGTGCCAGAGGTAGGGGGTAAATACTCCGCCCAATGGACCAAGAAATCAGGAACTTGGCTGATTCAATCACAATTGTTTGTGACTTTACCGAAGGACTAAATGATTAAAAAATAAAGACCGATCCGAATTTCATCGGGATAAACTCAATTCAAAATGCGAAACCAAACACACAGAGTAGCGATTGTCATCCTTTCAGTTTTAGCGCAACTTTTTACACTTAATATCGCTACAGCGCAGTGGACTAATCACTACTCCAAGCTCGCTGACTTTGGACACCATGTTTACTTAGAGGAGCATGAGCTTCCTGTTCTAGCCCACGGACCGACAGATCCTGCTCCAGCGCCAGACGGAAAGCACTTGGCCTTTGCAGCACGAGGTTGGATCTGGAATCTAAATCTGGAGACTAATACCGCAGTCAGATTGACTCAGGGGCCTGGAATTGATTCACGACCACGCTGGTCGCCAAGAGGCGATAAGCTCGCTTTCGTTCGTGATGAGGGAAGCAACACGGCCATTATTGTACTAGATGTAGCAAATGGAACCGAAACGAGGATTGATACGGAAGCAATCGAGTTAGACCCAGAGTTTTCTGCTAATGGGGAAATACTCTACTACTCATCAGGCGTTAGCGGCTCGATTAACCTCCGACAAAATCATCTTGCTACTGGGGAAGACAAGCAACTCACAGATTTGGGCCAAGTGGAACGAAACTCCCGAAGCTTGGCAAAGGGGAATAGCATGATTTATCTTCATGGTCGTGGTGCTAATCGGGTGCTTCGAATCAGAGACTTTGATTCTGGGACAGATTCTATTGCTCTTACCCAAACCTTGGTTTACCATTTGACAGCAGATACTCATCCTATCCAGCGTCTAATTGTATACAGCGCACCGATTGATAATGCCTATCATCTTTGGACAATGGACCTTGACAATACGAGGGTTCATCATCGAATTACCGATGGTAATCCATTCGCCATTACTCCAGCATTCAGCGCTGATGGGAATAGTGTCTATTTCGTCGAACTAGATGAAAATCGTCAGTATCGACTCATGCGAATTCCTACTTATGGAGGCAGCCCTGAGAAAGTCACGATTTCAAATTGGGAACTTGGAGAGGCCAGCGGTATCCTGAGCGTTAAGATGACCGACGCAGAGGGGAAGCCCATCACTGCACGGGTTTCTATTACTCGTGAAGATGGATATCCTGTTGCATTCCACGAGGATGGTACCTACGTCGATCCACAGACAGGTCGTCATTATTTCTATTTGGAAGATGAAGCACAGTTTAGCCTTCCTGTTGGCAACTATACCGTGACAGCAGTTCAGGGACCAATGACGCAAAAAGTAGAATCGAAGGTATTGGTCGGGGACAATAAAATTTCAGAAGTCAAGCTCTCCCTCAGTCCTATTTGGAATGCAAGTGCCGCCGGTTACGTATCTGCAGATCACCATGTGCATTTAAATGGCGATGGTCATCAACCCGCCAGCCATCAAAATGCGCTTCGTGCTTTGGCAGGAGAAGATCTTGACTTAGTTGCACCGATGTCTTGGAATCGCTGGGAACGAAGAATTGATGCTCCGCTTGTAGGAATGGAAACTATCCAGAACGGTCGAATTGTGACCCAAAGCCAAGAAGTACGATCCCATTTTCATGGCCATGTGAGCTTGCTCGGCGTCGAGAAGCCTTATGCGCCTTGGTTTTGGGGACCTACTAATCCAACTCTTGGAGACCCTGATCGGAGCAACGGCGAAGTGATCGACTATGCAGACAGGACTGGGGCATTTACTACTTATGTGCATCCTATCGAGATTGATTCAGACCCCTTCGAGCAACTTGACAAAGGCCCTATTCCAATAGAGCTCATATCCGATGGGGTCCTTGCTGAGCGATTGGGTTTGGAAATGGTGTGTGCTTGGACCAGCCCTTTGGGAAACAGTCAGGTCTGGTATCGTCTGCTAAACATCGGAAAGCCTGTAGCAGCCATGTCCGGAACAGACATGTGGTTTGATTTTCATCGAACCATGGCAGTAGGTACTGGACGAAATTATGTAAGACTTGACGGAGGAGAAATTACTTCCGACGCAATACTTGAAGCCGCCATGGCAGGTAAAGGATTTGTGACCACCGGTCCTGCGTTGCTTTTTCAGTTGGATGAAGATGCAAAACCGGGGGATGTTGTTTCTAGTGGTGAACATGAATGGCAAGCTACTTTGGCAGGAACCAATGATATCGACGTAGTGGAGTTGGTGGTCAATGGAGTTGTTGTCGAAAAGTTGACTGGAATCAAGGCAGGGGAAACGAAAACATTCAAAGGACAAGTAAATCTCCCTCGGGGCGGATGGGTAGCTATGCGCGCCTATGCGAGCAAGCCCCTTAAAGATTCATGGCCTATTATGCATGTAAGGCCATTTGCTCATAGTTCACCAATTTGGTTAGAGGCAATTGGTAGTACAGATGCCGATTCACGCAAGGCAGCAGCGGCCGATCTCATCCGAGCAATTGATGCTTCCGAGCGAATAGCAAAAGCTGCATATGGTGATACTGAGATGAATCGTATGATGAGCAGGTTTGATGAAGCGCGGAATAAGCTTAGGGAAATGATGAAATAAACCATTATAAGAAAAGTTGTCTCAGTTACTAAAACCCATTGAAGAATTGTTTATCCCACTCTGAGGAATACCAGATTAATAAGAAATGGATCAAAATCAGACCTCCGAAAATCAAGCTGACATCTCCAACAAAGACGTGATTAGCTCTTTGAAAAAGAAAAATTGGTCTTCCTACCTCAAGGAATTCTTCATGCTTTTCCTGGCAGTATTCTGTGGGTTCCTAGCGGAAAATTACCGGGAAGGTCTCAGTGTCCGAAAGATTGAAAAAGAATATATCTCTTCCTTGATCGAAGATCTTAAAAGCGACACATCAAACCTAAAGGGATACATCGAACTTCGACAAAATAAAACCATTCTAATGGATTCTTTGGCTGGGTTACTTACCTCAGAGGAAAGGAGTCAGTATGGGAATCAAATCTATTTCTTCGCGAGGCAAGTCTTCAATGGAGAACCCTTTGTATTTGCAGACGGGACAATTCAGCAACTAAAAAATGCAGGAAATCTCCGATTGATCGGCAAACGAAAAGTAGTAGATGGGCTGCTCCACTACGAGAAGAAAGTCAAAGAGCTCCAAGAATGGGATGAAACGGATAATCAGACTAGGATAACTTTTCGCGAACTCGGTGGAACAGTTTTCCACACAGATGAGATGCGAAAAACGATGAACAGTTCGCTTCGGTTTGTCATGCCGACCAACAATCCACAGTTGATCACAGACGATTTCAAGGTGATCAATTCCATGGCTTTTCAAATTCATTACTTGTCCAAGATGACCTTAGGAAATAGCCTACGCGGCAAATCTCTTCAAGCGGAAGCAGAAAAACTTTTGGAATTAATTCATACCGAGTACCCAGACTAGCCATGGAAAAAACAAGCTCAAACCAACTGGCCCAAAAACTTAAAAAAACTTGGCAGGCTTACTTCAAGGAATTCATTATGCTATTCTTGGCGATCTCTTTGGGATTTTTTGTAGAAAACCAGCGAGAGGCCTATGTCGAACGAAAGAGTGCTGAGGTGCTTGCCCAATCCATGTTGGCCGATTTGGAGCGTGACAAAAAAGCTCTGGAAGAAGCCATTCAATTTATTGAAGATAAAGACCAAAAGATTGGTCAGTTCATCGAAATGCTTCGCTCTTCCGAAAGTACTTGGGACACTTTGGCCTTCTATCAAAGCATGACTAAGGTCTTTTCTACTTTCCCCTTTTTACCAACAGACGGAACTTACACTCAAATGAAATCTTCGGGGACACTCCGGTATTTTGATCAGCAATTGGTCAACAAAATGAATGCTTACGATAACCAAATGAAGAAAACCCTATTTCGGGACAGCCTGGTCGAACGGGGGGAATGGGACCTGGTTCCTTTAGCTGGTACACTTTTTAATTTTGAAGTGACCGGTGAAATGCGATTTGGAAAATCTCCTACCAAGGAAATGTATCTGAAAATCAAGGATCAAGATACTTTGGATCTTTTTATTAATAAAATCATGGTAGTCCGTACCATGTCCGGAAGATCTTTACAGGAATACAATGCACAACTTTCTTTGGCAAATGGCTTAATCGAAGCCCTAAACCAAAGGTAAATTCATTTAAAATCAACTTTTAACAACTAATTTAAGATACCATGGGAATGTTTTGGGATTTAATCCAGCAAAGTGAAATCGAAGATCAGAAAGCGAAAGCAGATACACTCGAAGCTCGTGTGGCCATTTTGGAGGAGGAATTATCCAAAACAAAGGCACTTCTCCTTAAGACTCTCCGAATCCTGGAAGAGCGAAGCGGAAAGGATATTGATGGAGATGGCAAATTGGGTTAATCCGATTAGGTCAATGTCCACTCGGGGTTTAGGTTTAAAATCACTCGAAACCCAGCTTGAGAACTAGCTGTTTCCAATAGCTAGAGTTTACCGACGACTTCTTTTTTAGGCAGTTTCAAATTTTTTAAAAACAAAGATTTATTATACTTTTTAAGCAATTAATAATATTTTATTTTATTTTTCTCTCAAAAAAATCTATTTTATTTTGATTTTTACTTTTTCTAGGGTTTTAAATGATCATATTGCTTTAAATAAACCCACCTATGAAGACAGCCTTTTCTATAATTTTCCTCCTTTTAATTTCAATTGTTGCAAATGCCCAAACGGACTCAACAACAGTTAACCAAATTCCCAAGAAGTCCTTGGAAGTAAAAAGTATTCTCAGTTTAAAATTGGGGATTACTGATCCATTGGTTGCGATTTCCTATGAGCGGTTATTCTCTGATAAATTCGGGGCAGAAGTTGCTGTAGGAGTATTGGGAATTTCAATTGGTCCGAAGTTTTACATTCCTTCCATCAGACCGAATAAGGTAAATTTTCACACAGGATTAATCGTGGGCTCGGGATATTTTGCTCAAGGAATGTACACTTATTTACCAATCGGAATCAATCGATTAACAAGAAACAATTTCATGCTTAGCTTTGATTTGGGCCCACAATATTTGGTTGATGGAGAAGAATTTCTACCTGGGATGAGTTTTAAAATCGGAAAGGCATTTTAAGTTTCTTACAAATCAAGGAAGGAGTGATGATTCTTATCCAGGTATTAGAATCTAAATGGATTGTGAAGTGATTAATATCTTTCGAAAGATCTGTCAAAAAATTCTTGCTTAAAAGAAGGTCTCTCAACACTTGGCATTTGCTTTTAGACTTTAAGGCAGTAATGAATCGAATACTGAATTGC
>JAHEBE010000448.1 GCA_024642365.1 Algoriphagus sp. | reverse complement strand
CCCTCTTTTTGGAGTTCAGCACCTGCACTGTTAAATAAGTCGGTTGCCTCCTTTACAATTGCAAGTGAGATTGGGCCATCAGGATGGGCAATCCAATAACAAGTGGCATAGGTTGCCCCAGCTTTTTTTGCACTGGCTATTATTGGGCTGAGATCCTTACTGAGTTGGGCATAATCAGCACCGACGCCGATTGTTTTAAGTCCATTTTCAGCAAGTATTTTTTCGTAGGCATCGTCAGTCATCCCATAGCCTCCACCACCTTCCAGATTAGAAATCCCCATTTCTGGAATCATTTTGAGGTATTTCTCCGGGTCGATTTTCATTTCATTTCGAAGCGAATACATCTGTAAGGCAATTTCTTGGGCCGAACTAGCAAAAGGTAGGGTAAGCATGATGGGGATCAGGAAGTTTCGAATTTTCATAGTTTTAGGATTTTGGGCAATACAATCTAAAGAAAAACTGAGGCTTTTTCCATAAAATTCTTCCATTAAAAAGAAAAGAATGAAGGTAAACGAGGGGTATTCTTTTCAGACAAAATCCTTAAATTGAATTTTCTGAAAATTAATTATGGACCACGGTAGAAGAAAATTTATCCAAAACTCCTCCTTACTAGGATTAGCTATGAGCATCAAACCTGATTATTCTCTTTTTGCGGCTAAAGACCAAATTTTAGGTCATGGCGATTTCAAATATAAGATCGATCCAAGTTGGGGGAATTTAGACCCTGCCAAAGTCCCAGTAGTGAATTGCCACGAAATGGTGATGGATCGAAAGGGTAGGATGATTATGTTGACTGACGAGGCCAAGAATAATGTTATTATATACGATCAAGCTGGGAAATTACTAGAAACCTGGACACTTGGATTAGATCGGGCGCATGGGTTATCGATCGTGGATGAGGGAGATGCAGAATACCTTTGGGTAGTCGATAATGGTGGGAGAGTGGTGAAAACCACCCTGTCGGGTGTGGTAGTTGCGGAAATAGTTTCCCCGATAAAAGAAGGAATTTATACAGAAAAAATGTCTTGGGTTCCAACTGAAACGGCAGTCGCTCCGAATGGAGATTTATACATTGCTGATGGTTATGGCTCTCAATTTTTCCTACAATACGATAAGAATGGAACCTTCATCCGAAAATTTGGCGGAAGTGGAAAAGGAGATGCTCAATTTAGCACTGCCCATGGCATAGCCATAGACCAGCGTGGAGGCAAAACTCCGACATTACTTTGCACGTCAAGAGGACATAATTCCTTCAAGCGTTTTACGACCGAGGGGGATTATCTGGAAACGATTTTTTTACCAGGCGCTTTTGTTTGTCGACCTGTGATTCATGGTGAGAACCTCTATGCTGGAGTTTGCTGGTCAAGATTGAGGTATTTGGAGCAAACTGATAACTCCGGCTTTGTGACTATTCTTGATAATCAGGATAAAGTAGTATCAAACCCTGGCGGGACAGCACCCGAATATCGAAATGGGGAATTGCAACTGATGGTTCAATCCGAACCGGTATTCAAACATTGCCATGATGTCTGCATCGATCAAGATGAAAACATTTATGTTTGTCAATGGAATGCTGGAAAAACTTATCCAATCAAGCTGACCAGGGTATAATCCCTAAACATCAATCCAGATTATTTTAACACGACCAAGAGGCTTTTTGCCCCATGTGCGCCGATCACCAGCGACTGCTCAATATCCGCTGTCTTGGAAGGGCCAGCGATAAACAAACCAAACCCCGCTTCTGCAGATCCGATTTTAGTATAGGCTTGATGCATGTTTGCTACTAACGATTTTGTGTCGAGCAGAATTGCCAAATGCTCCGTAATGAAAGGGATCGCTCGAAGTTTCAAATCTTTGTCCTCCATCCAAATTGCGCCATTTTCTGCCACTCCAAATTGTCCTCGAAGAATCGCTAAATCCAAATTGGAAAAGTCATGCGAATCGGTAGGCAAATCTTGATTAGAAAAATCATTTAACGCTGCTACCGTAGAAAACACCCTTGGAAATATTCCGCTTTCGAGTTTTTCTACCAATCCTTCAAGCGTAATCACTTCCCCTTTATTTCCAAGAATTGAACGTTGAAATTGCGCAGCTAAATCGCTTGGGGCCTCAAAATCTGGGATCGTAGGAACAGATTTTTGCTCAAGTTTTAGCGCTTTGATTTTTCCAAGAATATGCTCACGACTGCTCATTTCCGATTCTTTTGATACCATTCTTTGAAACTTTCTTTAGGCACTTGAGGAAGATCACGTTCTTTTCCCCATGCGTT
>JAHEBE010000127.1 GCA_024642365.1 Algoriphagus sp. | reverse complement strand
TATATTTAGAGGATCTGGGAGATATGATTACTGAAGTTGTGGATCCACATTTTGGCTTTAGTCGCTATGCAGAGCGTCTTGGAATGTCTGCCAGCACTTTTGATGAGATGGAGCTTGCACTACAAGAGCCAGTTGGATTGATAGATGAAATTATACTCGGGCTTTTGGAAGAGAAAATCAAAAAGTATCAACCTACTTCTGTAGCTTTTTCTGTCCCATTTCCCGGGAACCTTTATGCGGCATTTCGATGTGGTCAATATTTAAAAATTCATTACCCCGAAATCAAAATTTGGATGGGAGGTGGATTTCCCAATACAGAGCTTCGTTCACTCAAAGAACCAAGAGTTTTTGATTATGTGGATTACATCATTTTGGATGATGGTGAAGCTCCGATTCGTTTACTTTTGGAGTATTTAGAG
The DNA here is from genome assembly GCA_024642365.1 of Algoriphagus sp. Classification (GTDB taxonomy): domain Bacteria; phylum Bacteroidota; class Bacteroidia; order Cytophagales; family Cyclobacteriaceae; genus Algoriphagus. The sequence continues at coordinate 7,841 of JAHEBE010000127.1, read as the reverse complement.
GGAAAAAGGAACTTGAATGAGTTGAAACGAACTTTTGTCAGACAGGATGCTGAGGTGAAGTTTTTAAATAATTCAGCCGTTAAGGATATTCCTCAGCGAGATACAGGTACTCCGGATTATTCAGACCTTTTACTCCGAGATTATCTATCAGTAATTGAAATAGCAAATCCGATGCACCGACTTTGGTCGGATGGACGATGGAATAAGCTGACGCTAGCGCATGGCTGCTATTGGGGAAAATGTACTTTTTGTGATATTTCATTGGATTACATTGGACGCTATGAGCCGATTACGGCTAGTATCCTTTGTGATCGAATTGAGGAAATTATCGCTCAGACCGGGCAAACAGGTTTTCATTTTGTGGATGAAGCAGCTCCACCTGCATTGATGCGGGATCTGGCAATTGAGATTTTGCGAAGAAGGTTAACTGTTGTCTGGTGGACAAATATCCGTTTTGAAAGTAGTTTCACAGCAGACTTATGCCGATTGCTCAGGGCTTCTGGGTGTATTGCTATTTCAGGTGGATTGGAAGTAGCCTCAGACAGACTATTGGAATTGATCAAAAAGGGGGTGACAGTTGGTCAAGTAGCACGGGTTTGTAATCATTTTACTCAAGCAGGAATCATGGTTCATGCCTATTTGATGTATGGGTTTCCAACTCAAACTGCACAAGAGACTGTTGATTCGTTGGAAATGGTAAGGCAATTATTTGAGGCAGGTGTTTTACTTTCCGGCTTTTGGCATCGATTTGCAATGACGGTTCATAGCCCTGTAGGAATGGATCCGAAGGCTTTTGCAGTAAAAACGATTAGTAGAACGGGTAGCTTCGCTAATAATGAATTAGCACATGAAGATCCTACGGGGGGAGATCATGAAATCTTTGGAGAAGGTCTTCGAAAATCCTTGTTTAATTATATGCATGGGGTAGGTTTTGATATCCCTCTTCAAGAATGGTTTGCTGATAAAGTCCCGACGACTAAAGTGGACCCAGCTTATATTCTCAGAGAATTGGAAAAAGGGGAGGAGAGATCCTATCGAGATCAAAAGCGAATGACCTGGATTGGCGAAGAGCCTGAAATTCAAAAAAGTGAAAATGAAGGATTTTCGGATTTAATTTTTTCAGGGAAAAAGGAGGATTTTGCCATGGAATTGCCTACAGAATTTGCGAACTGGATTTTAAAATTCCTTCAGGAAGTTTCCTATCAGCAAAACTTAAAAACAGTTAAGTCAATTCGAGACTGGTATGAAGAAGAGCTGGGCTCATTCGATGAATTAGTAGCTTCCGAGGTTTGGGAGATTCTACTAGATCAAGGGCTCTTGATTTATTAATGATCTTCTGAAAACCGGCCTAGCTGATGTTTTAAGAGTTCATTTTCCTCTTTAAGGCTTTCGACTTTTTGAATCAAATTAAAAATCACATCAATACCTTCTAAGTTAATATCCAGTTCTTTGTAAAGTCTTAAAACCTTCTCCAAATCAGTAACTTTTTCTTCCGGTAAAAATATTTTTTCTTCCTCTCGGATTAAGAAAATCAGGCCTATTTCTTCCAATGATTCAAAGAAAGAAAGCTCCAACTCATAATAAACGCAAAGCGTATCAACCAAAATTAATTTTTGATTTTCCATATCATCTTAGCGATTTAAGTTCCTTGAATAATTCTTTTTCTTTTTGGCTCAGGCTTTCGGGAAGTTTAATTGAAAAAGTCAGTATCAAATCCCCGAATTCCCCTTTCTTTTTATAGATCGGGAAGCCCTTTCCTTTCAGTTTTACTTTTGCGCCATTTTTTGTCTCTGGTGATATTTTGAGTTTTACTTTCCCATCAAACGTATCGGTCAACAATTCGCCACCAAGAATGGCGGTATAAAGATCAAGTGGTACTTCTTTGTGGAGATTGTTTCCCATTCTATGGAAATCAGTATCATTTTTTAGAAGGATCTTGATAAATAAATCACCATTCGGTCCTCCATTAATTCCTTGGCCACCCTTTCCGGGTATTTTAATGGTTTGCCCATTTTCGATTCCCGCAGCTATAGTCACACGGATTTTATTTCCTCCCACCTCCAAGACTTGAGGAAAATCCTGATAAACATCTTTGAGGTTTAAATGTAATTCTGCTGATAAGTCCTGGCCCTTATATTTTACGCTTCTGCCACCTTGACGAAATCCAGCTCCTCCTCCGCCAAACATTGATTCGAAATAATCTGAAAAATCACTTTCAGAAAAGCTTTGCCCTCCTCCTGGCTGAGATTGGGACCTACGTCTATTTTGTTGCTGTTTTTCAAATTCTTCCCCATGCTTCCAATCCTTCCCGTATTTATCATACTTGGCTCGATTTTCAGGATTGCTCAGTACTTCATTTGCTTCATTGATTTCTTTGAATTTGCGTTCTGCTTCCTTGTCATCCGGATTGACATCCGGATGGTATTTTCGGGCCAGTTTTCGATAGGCTTTTTTGATTTCATCGGGACTGGCATTTTTTGCCAGTCCCAAAATTTGGTAATAATCAATAAAATCCATGTTGAATTAGCTAGTCAATTGGGCGGTTGAGACGGCAATGATTTTTTTACCCTTTGAGTTTTTCCCTAAAAAAGCCAATGGTTCTTTCCCAGGATAAATTTGCGGCTGCTTCGTCGTATCGTGATGTGGTGTTATTATGAAATCCATGATTCGTTTCAGGATAGAAATAGGCTGTATTTTCTACTCCATTAGCTTTTAAAGCTTCTTCATAGGCTGGCCATCCAGCATTTACCCGCTCATCTAATCCTGCATATTGAAGCATTAACGGCGCTTTGATACTTGCTGCTTCCTCAGCTGTTGGTTGGCCTCCATAATAAGGAACAGAAGCTCCTAATGCCGGTATTCGTACAGCCATCATATTGGAAATCCATCCTCCAAAACAGAATCCAACAACACCAATTTTTCCTGAACAATCAGGATGGTTTTTTAAATAGTCATAAGCTGCGATAAAGTCCTCAAGCATTTCATCTCGATTTCGTTTGGACTGCATGGTACGACCATCATCATCATTTCCCGGATAACCTCCAAGTGGAGTAAGTGCATCTGGGGCTATTGAGATAAACCCTGCTACAGCTGCACGTCTTCCTACATCTTCGATATATGGATTTAATCCTCGATTTTCGTGAACCACGACTACTCCCGGAACTTTCCCTTTTTTATCAGTAGGAATGGATAGTAGTCCTTTGATCTGTCCACCACCCTTTGGAGAATTGTACATTACATAATCTGAACTTAATCTATCATCCTCAGCCGGGATAGTGCGCGTAGTGACATAGTCTGGCATCATTGCACTCATCAATGAAGCTACTGTAATGCCTCCTACTGCGTAGATTGATAGCTTTTCTACAAATGTCCGCCGATCGATACGATTGTGTGCATAGGCATCATAGAGGTCAAATACCTCTTGGCTGATTTCTTCTTTTTTAAGGTTGCTCATAATAGGATTCGTTAAATTCTTAATGGGTATAAAAAATCTGTTCCTTTAATTTATCGAAAATGAATGGGAAAAAACCTAAATTTTTGAGGATTGGAATAATTTGTAGATGAATATTATCATCTAGCGATAATTGGACAAGTTTTGGATATTAATTCTCACATTAGAAATTAGAGCGCCTCAGGCTATTGATCTGCAATTGAAAGATTCTATTTTTAAGGAAAATTATTCTTTAACTTAAGAGTCGAAATAATCCAGCTATGGAAGAAAAGATAATCAAAGTAAAAAAAGATAAAACTGACCGCGAGCGTCAAACATTTTTTAGAGTGACTTTCAAAAACAATTGCAATTTGTTGCAGATTGCTGACAATAAGGCAAATATCATCATCAGTATAAATGCCTTAGTGATTTCTTCAACAATTGCCATTATAGGCTATGGATCTATTTCGCACGGTTTGGATATCAAGAATCCCTTTACGCTTGTTCCAATTTTACTTTTGCTCTCCACTTGTTTGACTTCTACTATTCTCGCAGTGCAAGCGGCAAAGCCTAAAATAATGGGAAAAGTGGCGCCAACTGCTGTAAAACCTAAGTCCAGCATGCTTTTTTTTGGAGAAAGTTCTACTTACACGCTAAATGAATACTTAGCCGAAATCGAGCGGATTCTTCCTTCTACCTCTGATATTCATGAGCACATGTCAATCTCTCTTTACTATCAAGGAAAAGTCCTGAATAAAAAATACACTTTGCTGGCCCATGCTTACAATGTGTTCATCTTAGGATTGGTGATGGGCATATTGACCTTTTTGATGTTTATGACAGTAGGTACCGGTTCTTAATTACAATTCCTCACCGACTTTAAGAATTACATTCCCAATTTTTTGTCCTGTCTCCACATAGCGATAGGCTTCTACGATTTGGTCAAACTCATAAACTCGATCGATTAGGGGAAGAAAGTGACCCAACTCCGCTTGCAATTTGAGGTATTTAATGTCTTCCTGGGTGAAATTTGGGATAGGGAAAAGTAGTTTTTTTCCAGAGGTGAACTGGTGTTTGATTGCTAGGAAAATGTTCTCTAGACCTGGGCCTAATTCCGTGGATATGTAGATTCCATTTTCTTTAAGGAGTGGTTTGCAAATCGAGAATCGACTTTTGCCTACAGCGTCAAAAATGAATTCATATTGCTCGTCAGTTTGTGTAAAATCCTGTGTTTGATAATCTACCACGCGATCTGCTCCCAAGTTTTTCACGGTTTCTAAAAAAGCTCCAGGGCAGACTGCTGTTACTTTTGCGCCTATCGCTTTGATCAATTGGATCGCTGCCGAACCGATAGCACCAGTTCCTCCGATGACCAATACATGATGATTAGCATCGACTTTTGCAGCTCTAATATTTCCCAATGCATAATGCGAGCCTTCACTCAAAGCAGCAGCAGTGATGAAATCAATTTTTTCAGGGATTTTAGCTATCCCTTTATTTTCATCGATTACTTTATAAGCTGCATGTCCACCAAATCCTGCATCATCAAATCCAAATACTCGATCGCCTACTTTGAATTTTTTTACATCAGCACCTATTTCTGAAACAATACCTGAAAACTCACAGCCTAAGACTGGCTGTTTGGGATTAAATAGGCCTGAGAAAAACCTGCTCACGAAATATTCAGCACTTCGAAATCCGGAATCTGTTCGGTTGACGGATGCCGCCATTACTTTGATTAGGACATCAGACTTTTGAACGGTTGGTTTAGCGATCGTTGCCAAATGGACAACTTCAGGAGGGCCATATTTGGTATAGACTTGAGCTTTCATAGTGGTTTTTATTATTTCTATACGGAGGAAAGCTGCTGTCCGATAACGTGCATCAAGGCGTCTATATCTTCTTTTTCATTGTAGATATTGACCGATACACGTAGGTACTTTCCACGAGTAGAAACATAAACACTATTTTTTTCGAGTTCCTGTTTTAGAACTTCTGGGTTAATTGCTGCTGGAAGTTGGGGGGCAAAAAGATGTTGTGCCAAATAGGGCTCTTCTTCTGAATTACCTCCGATTTTTTTGATGAATTGAAGCAGTGGGCTATTGAGCCGCTTCGCATAATCTTGAATCGCAGCGGGAGTCCATTCAAGGATTTGGTCCAAACTCGCTTGGAGCATAGGAAGTAGTATAAAATTACTTGCCTCACCGACTGTAAACCGTGCTGCTCCATTGATGTATTTATCTTCATATTCAGAAAGCTTCCCAAAATCTCTCGCGTTGTTTCGATTCATCCAGGATTCTTCCAATGGAGTTCCTGAGTAAAATTTTTCCCCGATGAAAGCGATTGTGAGTGAGTAAGGGCCAAGAAGCCATTTATAGGTAGCACAAATCAAAGCATCGATTTGGCATTCTTGCACATCTATTGGCATAGCTCCAACTGACTGGGTTCCATCGACAATGAATGAAGCTCCCATTTCCTTACATTTTGCTCCGATCGCTTTGAGGTCAAATTTCACTCCATTCATCCAATGAACTGAAGAGAGGAGCACCACGGCAGTATTAGAATCGATGGCTTCCAAAAGATTTTTATTCCAGGATTCGCCTAGGGTTATTTCATTGGGGTCTGGAGAAATGGTTTCAATAGTCGCTTGATTTTCTTTTGCCCAGCGAGCAATTGCAAAATATCCACTTGGGAATTCATCCTTGACTACGATGGCTTTGGAATTTGGCTTAGCCTTGAGGTTATTCAGAACTGAGGTAAACCCGTAGGAAGTGGAGGGCATAACAGCCACTGCTGATGCTTGGCAATTCACTAGTTTTCCAAATGAAATTCGGATGGAATCAAGACCTTCAAAAAAATCCATCGGCTTAAATTGAAATGGATTTCTTTGCCGGATGATTGAAGCAATGCCAGCCTCTTCGGAGGATCTAAGTTGCGGTCCTCGGTAAGCATTATTCAAATAGTGGACTCCTGGATCAAGATTAAAGCTATTTTTTTGGCAAGTGATCATAGTATAAATTACTGTTAGTCTGGTCTAAAAATTCAACTTCAAGATAGGACTTCAGGGGAAGTCATTGCCTTCAAGAAATAACTTTATTTCTTTTTTCAATTCGTGATTGTGGTTTTTTTGTCAGCAAGAGCTAATGAGACCAAGACATATTTTCCTTTGGCGTCTTCCTTAATAGAAAGCTCTTTTTGATCCGAAGATTTAACTTTTTGCCAATCCTGTGGAATGTAAGTTTTGATCGTGAGAGGCATGTTATAGATTTTTGGGTCTAGGGTGGAATCTAGTGTAATGGTGATTTTTTCATCATCATACTGACTTGTAACAGTCGAATTTTGACGAGCCCGGATGTATTTGGTTACATCTCGGAAAGTTTCGATCCAAAGCTCGTTTTCTTTCGTTTTCATAAATGAAAAATATTCGATCAACTCCGGTCTTTTTTTAGGTTCCCAACCTAGATTTTCAACTCCATGAATGACCAAAACCAACCAGATATTTTCATGACTCAAAGTGGTGTCCACCCAGCTTTTCATGTCTTCAAAAGAATGTCGGGTTAATATTCCTCGCTGCCATTGCACATATTCATTTGTGGATTCACCAGGCTGTGTTTGGCTTCCTCGGTTGATTTCATCTAGCCAAGATTCAGGCATCCGATTTCGAAGTGAAGGATAGATTTGATGCGCATATTCCATCACGCGTTCATTTTCAGTTCCATAAGGTCCTTCAGCAGAAAAAATGGATTCTTCACCGATAAACTTTAATAAATCTGCTTTGCTTTGCTCCAATTCATATTTCATATTGACTTCATCTAAAACTGCAAGTCTTGGATGGGTGACGGTATGAGAAGCGATTTCGTGCCCTTGGGCGGAATAGGATTTGTATTGCTCCCAAGATGTGGTGTCTGCGGAATTATTGTGAAAAACGACAGCGTCTGTATTTTTCATTTTTCCAGTTCTAACTTTTTCAAAACCTTCATCAATTAAGGAATAAGCTTCCGACACTTTTCCCGATTCAAAAAGCGAACCGGCACGAGCATGATAATCTTCTGCTTCGGTAGTTCCTGTAAAAGCAATTAAAGAAGCACGCTCAAAAAAATTGCTTGAATCAGTTTTTGAGTTGGCCGTTTCTAAGATGATTGTTTTTGGATCCCTTCCGATAAATTTCCCTTTCCCAGAGCCATTTACTTTACCTGTGATAATGTAAAATGTGGCTGGGAGGCTCAAGCTATCCAGTATTGGTTTGGCAATGGTTAACTGGTTGACAATGCCATCATCAAATGTGATTGAAACTGCCCCCTTTTTTTCATCAGGCCATTTGGTGATTTCTGAAGTTCCAACATGTGGATCTTGTGTGGTACAGGAAAATCCGAGGCCCAGAAGGGCTATAGCTAGGTAGGTTTGATATTTT
>JAHEBE010000126.1:4294-8277 GCA_024642365.1 Algoriphagus sp. | reverse complement strand
GGAACCATCATGCAAACCAAAGCCCCGGTAAAAATCATCTTGTTGAATAATAATTTTCTGGGAATGGTTCGTCAATGGCAGCAAATGTTCTTTGACAAGCGCTATTCATTTACCGAATTGGATAATCCTGATTTTGTAAAAATCGCGGATGCTTATAGCATAAAGGCTCAAAAAGTAACCGAACGCACAGACCTGAAAGAAGCAATCGAGGATATGTTGATCCACGATGGCCCATTTTTCTTGGAAGTAGTCGTGGAAAAAGAAGACAATGTATTCCCAATGATTGCTACCGGTTGCTCGGTAGAGGAAGTAAGATTAAGCTAAAACCAGCCTATGAAGCGTTATACCATTTTCGTCATCACGGAAAATTTCATCGGAATCCTAAACAGGATTACCATCATTTTTACCCGAAGGGGTATCAATATCGATGCGCTTACGGCATCAGAAAGTAGTGTGGAAGGAATTCATCGAATTACAATCGAGGTCACAGCGACAGAGGATTCAGTGATCCAGCTAGTGCACCAAATCGAAAAAATAATCGATGTGATTAAGGCATTTCATCATGAAGATGAAAGTGTAGTTTATCAAGAAATCGCCCTTTACAAAATTCCAGTATCAAAATTAGACAGCGGTTTAGAAAAAATAATTCGTCAGCACAATGCAAAGATTATTGCAGCTGAACCAGAATTTGTCGTTTTGGAACTAACCGGTCACAAGGATCAAACGCAGGAACTATTGGAAATTCTAAAAGGATATAACCTTTTGGAGTTTGCTAGATCCGGAAGAGTGGCTGTGGCCAAGCGGATGTTGACCATTGATGACTTTGTCAAATAAAAAATTTAAAACAATCAAATACCAAATCAAGGAACGAATAGGACCTATTAAATCAATTAAAAATGAAATTAAAATTCGGCTCAGTAGAAGAAAACGTAGTAACCAGAGATGAATTTCCTTTGGAAAAAGCTAGAGAAGTACTCAAAAACGAAGTAATCGCAGTATTAGGTTATGGAGTTCAAGGACCTGGTCAGGCACTTAATCTAAAAGACAATGGATTTAATGTGATTGTAGGACAGCGAAAGGGCTCTAAGACTTGGGACAAAGCTGTAGCAGATGGCTGGGTTCCTGGCGAAACGCTTTTTGAATTAGAAGAAGCTTGTGAAAAAGGCACGATCATTCAATTCCTTCTTTCTGATGCAGGACAGATTGCGCTTTGGCCAATGGTGAAAAAACATTTGACTCCTGGAAAAGCACTTTATTTTTCACATGGTTTCGGGATCACTTATAAAGAGAAAACAGGAATTATTCCTCCAGCAGATGTAGATGTAATTTTGGTTGCACCAAAAGGATCTGGGACTTCACTTCGTAGAATGTTTGTAGAAGGACGAGGCCTCAATTCTTCCTATGCTATTTTCCAAGATGGAACTGGCAAAGCAAAGGATCGCGTTGTTGCTTTAGGTATTGGAGTAGGTTCAGGATATTTATTTGAAACAGACTTCTACCGCGAAGTAACCTCTGACTTAACAGGTGAGCGAGGTACCCTTATGGGAGCCATTCAAGGAATTTTTGCAGCACAGTATGAAGTGCTTCGATCGAATGGTCATACCCCATCAGAAGCTTTCAATGAAACTGTTGAAGAATTAACGCAGTCATTGATGCCATTGGTGGCTGAAAACGGAATGGACTGGATGTATGCCAATTGTTCTACCACAGCTCAAAGAGGAGCTTTGGATTGGTGGAAGCCGTTCAGAGATGCTTCCAAGCCAGTATTTGAGGCGCTTTATGAGTCAGTTAAATCTGGAAAAGAAGCTCAGAAATCAATTGATTCAAACTCGAAGGCAGATTACAGAGAGAAGCTTGAGGCTGAATTGAAAGAATTGAGAGAATCTGAAATGTGGCAGGCAGGTGCTGTCGTCCGTCAATTGAGACCAGAGAATAATTAAACTAAAACCCAAAAAAGATGAGTGACAAGCTTTGGATATTTGATACTACCCTCCGAGATGGGGAGCAAGTGCCCGGGTGTCAGTTAAATACCCAGGAGAAGATTATTGTGGCGAAAGCCTTGGAAGAATTAGGAGTAGATATCATTGAGGCAGGATTTCCAATTTCCAGCCCTGGAGACTTCAATTCAGTGTTAGAGATTTCAAAGGCCGTTTCAAACCCTATTATCTGTGCCCTCTCTAGAGCAGTAGAGAAAGATATTGAAGTAGCAGCTCAATCCTTGAAGTTTGCGAAGAAAGGCCGAATTCATACCGGAATCGGCGTTTCTCCTTACCATATCCAATATAAACTGCGCTCCACTCCAGAGGATATTATTGCCCGAGGGGTAGCCGCTGTAAAATTTGCGAGAAGGTTCGTCGATGATGTAGAATTCTACGCTGAAGATGCTGGCCGAGCAGAGCATGATTTCTTAGCGAAGATCATTGAAGAAGTGATCAAAGCCGGAGCGACGGTGGTGAATATCCCGGATACGACAGGCTATTGTCTACCTGAGCAATATGGTGGATTCATTGGTATGCTAAAAAATCGCGTGCCCAATATCGATAAAGCAATCATCGCAACCCATTGTCATAATGACCTAGGTATGGCCACGGCAAATACAATTGCAGGAGTCCAAAATGGTGCTCGACAAGTGGAGGTGACCATCAACGGAATTGGAGAACGCGCAGGAAATACCTCCATGGAAGAAGTGGTCATGGCAATCAAATGTCACCAGTCTATTCCTGTTGAGACTTCGATTGTTACCGAAAAAATCTATGGCACTAGCCGCTTGGTTTCCAAGTTGATGAATATGCCGGTACAGCCAAACAAAGCGATTGTAGGAAGAAATGCATTTGCGCATTCATCCGGAATCCATCAGGATGGTGTACTCAAGCATCGGGAAAATTATGAAATCATCGATCCTAAGGATGTGGGAGTTGCCGAATCAACGATCGTGTTGACTGCAAGGTCTGGACGAGCAGCTTTGAAGCATCACTTGGATGCCTTGGGTGTTGAGCTAGAAGGGGAGGAATTACGAGAAGTTTATGAGGCTTTCCTGATTTTGGCGGATAGTAAGCGAGACATCGGAAGAAAAGATTTGATGGGTTTGGTGGGGAAATATGTAACAGACTCCAATTTCATTGAGTTGGAAAATGTCTCTTATTCTTCGAATGGTACCATTGAAAGCAAGGTAACTTTAAAGATTGGAGAGGAATCCCTGACTGCAACTGCCCATGGGAATGGACCGGTGGATGCGGTTTTAAAAGCAATTGAAAAGCTTGCAAGACCAAAGGTGGAACTAGAAGAATTTCTGATTCAGGCTATTACTCATGGAAGTGATGATGTGGCAAAAGTCCACATGAAATTGATTAAAGGAGACAAACCTTATTTTGGTTTTGCCTCTCACACTGATATCGTTTTAGCATCTGCTCAGGCCTTTGTAGATGCGCTTAATAAAATTCCAGTCAAAGAATATGCGACTGTCTAATTATGGAAAAAACAACTCTATTTGATAAAATCTGGGATGCACACGTGGTGAAATCCGTGCCTGCTGGACCAGATGTGTTTTTCATCGATAAGCATTTTATCCATGAAGTAACCTCTCCGGTAGCTTTTCTAAACCTTGAAACCCGAGGAATTGGAGTGAAGTATCCTGAGCGTACAATTGGTACTCCGGATCACAACGTGCCTACCATTAATCAAGAGCAAACTATCAAAGATCAACTCTCGAGAATGCAAGTTCAAAAGCTTCGGGACAATTGCTCCAAATATGGAATCGAACTCCATGACTTGGGATCAGCCCATCATGGTATTGTACACGTGATCGGTCCTGAGTTGGGAATTACTCAGCCGGGAATGACTATTGTTTGTGGCGATAGCCATACCTCTACGCATGGAGCTTTTGGAGCAATTGCTTTTGGAATCGGTACTTCTGAAGTGGAAATGGTTTTGGCGACCCAATGCATCATGCAGTCCAAAGCTAAAAAAATGAGAATTACCGTAGA
>JAHEBE010000126.1:0-4194 GCA_024642365.1 Algoriphagus sp. | reverse complement strand
GCTTCCCCTCTTACTGTGGCGGCAGTAGCCGTGACAGGAAGAATCTGCGATCCAAGAGAAGTATTTGAAAATTAATTTTTCAACCTTCCAATTTTCCAATCTTTAAATCGAAAGAAAATGGCTTACGATAAATTTACAGTGCTTCAAAGCACGGCAGTACCATTACCCACTGAGAATGTGGATACCGACCAGATAATTCCTGCAAGATTCCTAAAAGCGACTGAGCGAACCGGATTTGGAGATAATTTATTTCGCGATTGGCGCTATGATGTAGAAGGCAATCCGAAAAAGGATTTTGTACTTAACGATTCCACTTATTCGGGCAAAATCCTGGTTGCCGGAAAGAATTTCGGCTCAGGTTCTAGCCGCGAGCATGCGGTTTGGGCTTTGTATGATTATGGCTTTAGAGCAGTAGTATCTAGCTTTTTCGCAGATATTTTCAAAAATAACTGCTTGAACATCGGTGTGCTTCCAGTTACAGTTTCGGCAGCGTTTGCAGATAAATTGCTTGCAGCAATCACAGCAAATCCAGAGACAGAAATCGAAATCAATCTTCCTACACAGAAGATCACTTTGCTCTCCACTGGTGAGTCGGAGTCTTTCGATATCAACGAATACAAAAAAGAAAATATGAAGCATGGTTTCGACGACATAGACTATTTGTTGAATATGTCCACGGAGATCGATGCTTTTGAAGCGAGTAAAAAATAATACTCAGCCAATAATCAAGTAAAACAGAAACGGAATGAAGGGAGATCGGAGAATAGAAATCATGGATACAACGCTGCGGGATGGTGAACAGACCTCCGGCGTTTCTTTCCTGCCTTCTGAAAAACTCCAAATCGCGAAGCTTTTACTGGAAGAGTTGAAAGTAGATCGGATCGAAGTTGCTTCGGCCCGTGTTTCAGATGGGGAATTGGCAGGTGTGCAGAAAATCACGACCTGGGCCGCTGAAAAAGGCTACCTCGATCGTGTGGAAGTATTAGGTTTTGTAGATACTCCTGCATCGGTGGATTGGTTACTGGCAGCTGGAGCGCAGGTGATGAATCTTCTGACCAAAGGATCTTTGAACCATTTGACTCACCAGCTCAAGAAAACTCAGTCACAACATTTTGAGGAGATTTCCAATTGCATCGATTATGCGACGAGTCATGGGATTTCTGTCAATGTCTATTTGGAGGACTGGTCCAATGGGATGCGAAATTCTCCAGAATATACGCTTGCCTTGATTGATTTCTTGTCCAAGTTGTCTGTCAAGCGGATCATGCTTCCAGATACCTTGGGATTACTTTCTCCCGAAGAGACCAAAAGCTATTTCATCGAAATTTCGGCTCGATATCCTGGTGTTCATTTTGATTTTCATGCGCACAACGATTACGACCTTTCCGTCGCGAACGTGATGGAAGCTATTTTGCATGGTGCATCGGGAATACATACGACTATCAATGGACTCGGGGAACGTGCTGGAAATGCACCGCTGGAGTCTGTCATTGCAGTGATCAAAGATTTTACTGATTTTGAAATCAATGCCCAGGAACAAAAAGTATTTCGAGTTTCCAAGTTAGTGGAGCAGTTTTCTGGTCAACATATTCCGGCGAATAAGCCTGTAGTAGGAGAAAATGTATTTACTCAAACTGCCGGGATTCATGCTGATGGGGACAATAAAAAGAATCTCTATTTCAATGATCTGATGCCAGAGCGATTTGGCAGACAGCGAAAATATGCCTTGGGTAAAACATCAGGTAAGGCCAATATTCTGAAGAACCTGGAAGAATTGGGTATTTCCTTAGAAAAAGATGAGCTGACCAAAGTTACCCAACGGATCATCGAGCTTGGAGATAAAAAAGAGCGAGTGACTACAGAGGATTTGCCTTATATTATTTCTGATGTGCTTCAAAATAATTCCATCACCAAGGAGATTAGTATTGAAGGCTATCACATGACGCATTCTAAAGGCTTGAAACCTTCCATTCAGCTACGGTTAAAAATTCACGGAAAATCATTTGACGCTTCCGCAACAGGAGATGGCCAATATGATTCCTTTATGAAGGCAGTAAAAAAAATCTACAAATCCAGAAAAAAGCAATTGCCTAAACTGATTGATTACCACGTTTCCATTCCTCCGGGAGGAAAAACAGATGCATTTGTGGAGACGGTCATTACATGGGACTTTGGAAAAATATTTAAAACAAAAGGGCTAGACCCAGATCAAACGGTGGCGGCGATGATGGCCACTGAAAAAATGCTCAACATCCTCGAAAATTTAAATCAACCTACTAACTCAGAAGAACCCAAGTTTTATGGAAATGAATATCGCGCTATTGCCAGGTGATGGCATTGGTCCAGAAGTTATTGATCAAGCAGTCAAAGTAGTAAAGGCAATTGGCCAGAAATTTGGTCATAAAATCTCTTTTAAAGAAGCCATCGTTGGAGCTACGGCGATTGACGCAACAGGAGATCCTTACCCTGACAGTACCCATGAAATTGCAGCATCTTCAGATGCCATTCTTTTTGGTGCGATCGGCGATCCCAAATATGATAATGACCCGAAGGCCAAAGTAAGACCTGAGCAAGGCTTGCTTCGGATGCGTCAAAAGCTTGGCTTATTCGCCAATGTGCGACCGACTTTTACCTTTCCTTCGTTGATACATAAATCTCCTTTGAAACTAGATCGTGTGGAGGGTGTGGATTTTGTCTTTTTTAGAGAGCTTACCGGTGGGATTTATTTCGGGGAGCCAAGAGGAAGAAATGAGCAAGGCACCAAAGCCTTTGACACCAATGTTTATACCAAAGAAGAGATCACTCGATTGGCCAGAATGGGTTTTGAGGCTGCTCAAAAGCGAAGAAAATTATTGACATGCGTAGATAAGGCAAACGTATTAGCCACATCCCGATTATGGAGAGAGACTGTCCAAGACCTCGCACCTGAATATCCTGATGTGAAGGTGGAATATGAATTTGTCGATGCAGTAGCGATGCGATTGATTCAGTGGCCAAAAGCCTATGATGTACTGATCACAGAAAATTTATTCGGTGATATCTTGACAGACGAAGCTTCTGTCATCTCAGGATCTATGGGCTTGATGCCATCTGCTTCTTTAGGTTCTGCTGTAAAATTATTCGAACCTATTCATGGTTCTTATCCTCAAGCTGCGGGGAAAAATATTGCCAATCCTTTGGCGACGGTACTTTCTGCGGCCATGATGTTTGACTATGCTTTTGATCTAAAGGCTGAAGCTCAATTAATTTCAGATGTAGTGAATCAATCACTTGCTGAAGGAATCGTCACGGAAGATATTGCTGACGGCGGTAAAGCTTATAAAACCTCAGAAGTAGGGGATTGGCTGGCGAAGAAGATTTTGGCTTAGGAGATAAGTTTCAGAAAAATGAAAACCACCTTGAAAGAGGTGGTTTTTTTATGAAAGCTCTTCCAATAACTAGTTTATTTGCCAAGCCATTAAATTTCTCCAGAACAAAGTCTAAAATTCAAATAAGATATTTGTAGAAGAAATAAACTTGATTTTCAGTTGGCTGTAGAATCTTGCCAATATTTCAGTCGATCTAAATAAATATAAGACTCCACAAACTTGCGGTGTTCTAGTGTTGTCATTTTCTCCAAAAGTTCAAGCGAAGAAATATAGCTAGCTAAGTTGCCATTTGAGGAAATAAATTTTCCATCTTCCATATAAGTGACTTTAGAATCATCCTGAACTAATAGGTCGGGATAATCGATCTGCAATTGTTCTCCTCCTCCGATCCAAGTCACTATTTTTTTTCCTGAGGCGATTCCCGAAGCGCCAATCAACTGAGCTCCCGCACAGTTACTTACTGTATAAGTTGTTTCTTGATTTCGCGCTCTGATGAAATCAACTATTGCCAGGTTATGGACTTGTGCATACATATCATATGCACTAGGAACAAATAATACGGTGAGTTTTGGAGCAGTTTCAAAGTTGAAATCTGGAACCAACTTCAAACCTTCTTCTGTAGTAATGGGTGTCGCAGTTTCTGCTATGGTGATTACGTTGAATAGCTGCTCCCCAGATTCAGTAGATTTTGTAAAAACATCTGCGGCTGCCGTGACCTCAGTTGTTAAGACTCCGTTGTACATGAGTAGCCCAATGGTCGGGAGATCGGGACGAAATTCCTTAAGATGGGTTGTGAG
The DNA here is from genome assembly GCA_024642365.1 of Algoriphagus sp. GTDB lineage: Bacteria > Bacteroidota > Bacteroidia > Cytophagales > Cyclobacteriaceae > Algoriphagus. The sequence goes on along the minus strand of JAHEBE010000126.1, from coordinate 29 downwards.
TGTATCTGAAGGAATTTCAGAATTGATTG
>JAHEBE010000447.1 GCA_024642365.1 Algoriphagus sp. | reverse complement strand
CTTACTTTTTCACCTTAAAAGCCAACAGCACATTACCGGGCATTTCTCCAAACATTTCATAACCTGAATTGACATAGAGCATGCCATCAGCGACAACTGGAGCTGGCCCGTCAATCGATCCACCTTGACCTTTTTGGCCATTAACCGTTTCATATTCCCGAACTGTATCAAACTCCCAAAGCACTTGGCCATCTGTAGTGGAATAGGCACGAATGAAACCATTCAAATCTCCTTCAAAGACAATTCCGGGAATAAGTGTTGGAGCCGCAGAGTTGGACTGCTGGCATTCTTTACGAGGACCGTCAGCACAAGGAGGCGGAGCCATTTTCCAGACTTGCTCACCTGTTTGCAAATTGAGTGCGTAAATTCCGGGTGTTGGCCCTAAGGTAGAATCCGCTGGATCCAAAGCATACACATTATCCGAGTTGGCCGCATAGACCAAATTTCCGTCAGTAGCCATTCCCCAATGGATACCGCCCAAAGCCCCGCCTTTTCCAATTCGGGTTTGCCAGAGCACTTGCCCATTTTCTGGAACTAAGGCATGTACCACTCCGGACTTTTGTCCTACGACAAGGATGTCTCGCTGATTGATGGAATCATACACTAAGATGGGTGCCATTCCAAAATCCACATCAGGCCCGATCGGATCTGGACAATTGGGATCATCTGGACATGCTAAATTCCAAGTGTCATTTTTTGTCGCCTGCCAATTCCAAACCAGTTTTCCTGTCTTAAGGTCTATGGCCTGGATTGCATCACTGGTATTGGTAGCTGGAGCGGTATAGTTCTCTCCTGTGCCGATATATAATAAGCCCCGTTTGGCATCCACCGTGGGACTTCCCCAAACAGGAGCTCCTGAAGGTCCATAGAAGGAAGTTCCGTTTTTCTTTTTACCGGTCACCTTAGGATCTTCGGCAATGACCCGATGCATCCAAATCACCTCTCCAGTTCTAGCATTTAGTGCTGTTACCCCGCCTGAAGAAGTACAACATTCAAAAATTGGGTTTTGAGAGGAGATAACTTCAAAGGATGAAATGGGCACGTAAACTATATCATCATATACCGCAACGGAACCTGTGACTCCTGATAATGGATGCTGTGCAGCCCTTTGCTTCCATATCAACTTTCCTGTCTGAATATTTACCGCATAAGTATTGGTTGCATAGTCTGCGAAAAAAGCGGTGATTTCCTCCCCATTTGACTCATAGGAGATTGCTCCTCGGATGGCAGCATCTGCCTGAAACACCCATCCGATTTTACCGGTATGGCGATCCAAGGCATATACTTCTCCAAATTGGCTCCCTAGAATGAGCCACTTACCGATAACAGCTGGTTTGCTCCTAACTTGGGTAGCAAAGGGAAAAGCAAAACTCCATTCCAATTCCAAAGTGGAAACATTTTCAGCTGTAATACCTGCCTGTTCCAGATTTCGATAGCCTGTACCCTCCAGATTTCCTCCCCAACCAGAGTGATTAAATCCTGCCAGAATATCTTCTGTTGAAATTTCAAAAGGAGTAAAAGCTGACTCAGGAAACTGAATGGATATTAATTTCTTGTTGGTGATGTATTGGGCGACTGCCTCCTTTTCCTCCTGACTTAAACTTGCAGCTTGTTCCTGCATTTTCCCCATAGTCAGAGCAGCAAGAACCGCATGGGGTGACATCCCCGCCAATAGCCCATGTGCTGGAGCCATAGTTACATTCCCTTCCGTGTGGCAAGCTGCGCAAACCGTAGTATAGGTCTTTTCTCCCAATTTCAACACCTCATCTGGAATGGTCAGATCTACCTCAGGATTCAAATTAGAGGTATCAGATTTCTTTTGACAAGAGGAGAGAAAAAGAATAAAAAGGACGAGAAAAATCGAAAGCTTGGACATGTCTTTTATGTTAAGAATTAGGTTGCTTAATAGAAAAATTGGTTTGAAGAAGATAAGAATTTATTTCTAAACATCTTCAGAATGTGTGATTGCCAACTGTAGATACTAGTTGAATTCAACTATCAGACATTCGTATGATTATTTACAGGCTTTTTCCAATAGGCTATATTATCCCACCGTAATCACCTTGCTCAGCTGATACCCATCGGCAATATTTCCGGTGACTTGGTCTGCCATATTTCCGGCTAAGCTATTTCGGAAAACACCATCGCTGGCATTGGGCGTGTCTTCTTCTCCTTTATAGGCTCGACTTGCGTAGACGGCATCGGTACTTTCTTTTGGAAATGCAATTTGAGTGCTCAGCACTATTTTCTCATTCTTAAGCACATCCACATGAATGTGAGGTGCTCGG
>JAHEBE010000446.1 GCA_024642365.1 Algoriphagus sp. | reverse complement strand
GAAGATGCTTGACGGTAAGTCTTGGAACTGACGATTTCCTTGATCAGGTTTTTCATACTCCAATCGTATTCATGCATGACTTGCCAAGCTAAGTAGTCCAATAATTCAGGATGCGTCGGAGGATCAGCTTGGGAGCCTAAATCTTCAAGTGAGGCAACCAATCCTCTTCCAAAAAGTTGTTCCCAGACTCGGTTGACCATAGTTCTTGATGTCAAAGGGTTCTGATCATCCACTAGCCATTCTGCAAATCCAAGCCGATTAGATTGCCATTCCTGATTTTTAGGGTTAAGTGCCATGGGGATTTTTGGAGATACTTTTTCTCCCAAAATCATCCAATTTCCACGTTCGAAAATCCGAGTCTCTCGATTCATATAGTCAGGATTTTCGATCAAAATCGGAAGACTTGTTGGTTTTGCTGCCAAAAGGCCTTCCCAAGATTTTTGAACTTCACTGAATCCGGGATTATCTTTTCCAGGGAGACTAGGTACGAAAGCAAACCATACTACCGCAATTGCATTTTGCTGTGGTTTCGCCTTTGGGCTTTTCATTTCCAGAAACAAATCGTTTTTTCCAACTAGTTCTGGGAATGGAATTGATCTGGAGATTTTGCCAGTTTTATTTATTGGAATACTGCTGAGAATTTCTCCTGTAGCTGATCCCTTTCGGATGATTAAGGTTCCTCCATCGACATCAGACCAGTAATTCATCAGAAGCTGATTGGCTCCTTTTGTGTCAATGCCTTTAAGAAAGCAAGTGCCATCAGCCTGCATTCCCAGCCATTTGGTGTCGATGAGTTCAGCATTTATAAAATCTTCCGCGATGTGAGCGGCATATTTGGGTTCTTGGTAGATCAGGAAGTTTTTCGTGTTAGCGGCAGCTTTTGCTCCTCCATTTTGCTCCACCCAAGTGACTATTTCGCTGAGTTTTCTTTGCTCAACATCTTCATAAAATCGCAATTTTGGTTCTTCGTCATGGGTGTCTTCATCTCGACTATTGTTGAAGAAAGCCGTGGATTGATAGAATTCTTCATGTCGAATCGGGTCATAAGGATGGCTATGGCATTGCACGCAGGCCATCGTAGTGCTTTGCCAAACTTCAAAGGTGGTGCTAACCCGATCTAATACCGCGGCTACTCGGTATTCCTCATCATTGGTTCCGCCTTCATCATTGTTCATGGTATTGCGATGAAAAGCCGTTGCAGTCAATTGCTCTATAGTCGGATTTGGAAGTAAATCTCCCGCCAATTGATCGACAGTGAACTCATCAAAGGGTTTGTCCGAATTAAAGGCACGGATGACCCAGTCTCGATAGGGCCACATCGTCCGACTTACATCACGCTCATAGCCTTTGGTGTCGGCATATCGGGCTAGATCCAGCCACCAACTCGCCCATTTTTCCCCAAAACTTGGCATCGCTAATAATTGATCCACTGCTTCTTCGTAGGTGATTTTGCCTGCTTCAAAGTCATTGACTAATTTTTCACTGGGAGGTAAACCAGTGATATCTAGCGCGACTCTTCGTAGTAGTTTTTTTGGTTCCGCCTCTGGAGAAAATGTGAGTTCCAGCTCATTTAATTTCTGACCAACATAGAAATCAATTCTTGCAACTGAGCTTGCAGGATCAGTTGGTGAAATTGAGCCAGTTTGCTTTATGTCTTCTGATTTGGGTTTTTCAACTGGAGCATAGGCCCAATGCTCTCCCCATTTTGCCCCTTGACTAATCCAATCTTTTAAAATTTTTATTTCTTCATCCGAAAGCGCAGCCTTCTGATAAGGCATTCGAAGTTCTGGGTCTGATGCGGTTAATCGCTTGATCAGCTCACTTCCATTGGGATCACCGGGAATGATTGCTGGATGCCCAGATTTGGTAGGAGCTAAGGCTTCTTCTTCAAAAAGTAGGGAGAAGCCACCATTTTTCTTTACTCCGCCATGGCAAGCGATGCAATGCTTATTCAGAATAGGTTTGACTTGGGTGCTAAAATCAACTTGAGTTGAGCTATTCCAAAAAAATAGGAGTAAGGCAATACCAATAAAAACAGAAAGAAAAAGGGCAATTCGATTGCGTGTCATACTCACAACTTGATTGGCATCAAAATAACCAAATATTCAAGTTTTTGAAAGTCCTTTGGTAGGAAATAAGAAATTGAATCCTTCCGAAATTAAAAAGCAAAAAAAATCCTGCATTGGAAGCAGGATTTCTAGTTTACTAAAACTTGAATTTCGGGAGATTCTCCAAGATGTCTTTGGTCATTTCCTCCAAACCATAATCAGGTTTCCAATCCCAATCAGTCCTTGCA
>JAHEBE010000445.1 GCA_024642365.1 Algoriphagus sp. | reverse complement strand
TGTAATTTTGAAAAAGGATTTTTCAAGTTCAATTCCTGTTTTAGTTTTAGGCGGATTGAAATAATTAACAGGGGATGTAGCTCAGTTGGCTAGAGCGCTTGGCTGGCAGCCAAGAGGTCGTCGGTTCGAGCCCGATCTTCTCCACTTCAAATAGAAGGCTTTCAAGAAATTGAAGGTCTTTTTTGTTTAATATGCTTATTATAATCTAAGAAATCTAGATAGAATTGTCTTATATGACAAAAGTCACCACGCATACAAATTTTACTATTTATCTTTATCCATCTTTATGAAGAGTTACAAAAATTTTAAATGTGAATTAATAAAAATTTTTAACTTAAAATGGGTAAATGCAAATACTGTGGATTAAAAGCTGGGTTTTTTAAGTATAAACATAAGGAATGCAAAAAACTTCATTTTGCAGGTAAAAATCAAATTAAAGAATTGGGTAAGAATTTCGCTTTGGGTCTTGGTGTCACTTTTGTATTCTTTACCATGATTGAATTGATACTAACGGCGGCTGGAGTAAAAACTCTTTATGAACGCACCGATCCCGCTGTGGGATTTGCAGGCTATGCACCACTGTTTGTAAAACATACTCAGCCTAATGGAGAGGACATCTTCAGTACTGCACCTAACAAGATGAAGTGGTTTAACATGCAGAGTTTTCCTGCAAAAAAAGCTGAAAATGTTACCCGTGTTTTCTGTATCGGTGGATCGACTACCTACGGACGCCCTTATGACGATCTCACTTCGTTTTCCGGTTGGTTACGTCGTTTTCTTCCAGCTGTCGATCCTACACGTAACTGGGAAGTCATTAATGCGGGAGGAATTAGCTATGCGAGCTATCGCGCAGCACGCCTCATGGAGGAACTCAAAGATTATGAACCTGATCTATTCATCATTTATTCAGGGCACAACGAGTTCCTTGAAGCACGGACTTACGATGAATTGCTCAAAGTACCCGAGTTTTTACGTAGCATAGCAGCATATGCGTCAAGGACTAGAATTTACACCTTGCTTTATGATCTAATCAACAAGCGCAACGAAGTACTTCCTGCAGAGGTTAAAGCTTTATTAGATCAATCTGTTGGTCCTGAAGATTACCATAGAGATGATGAGAAGCGCAACGCAATACTGGAAGATTATAAAACCAGTTTGATTCGAATGACAAAAATTGGCGAAAATACAGGATCCAAGTTGATTTTAGTGACTCCTGCATCCAACATCGGAGACTTTTCCCCTTTCAAATCCGAACCTAGCAAAAATCTGAGTGCTATCGAAATAAGTCAAGTTGAAACACTTAAGGATGAGATTACTACCGCTTTGGACGAAGGTGATGAGATTCGCGCAGAGGCAATTGCCAAAGAAGCACTGACCATAGATGGTCGTGATCCGGAGTTATTATATTTGTATGCAAAGGCCCTTCTTGCCCTTGACCAAATTGATGAAGCACGAATTGCATTCAAACATAGCAGAGATGAGGATGTTTGTCCATTGCGCGCCTTAACACCAATCCGTAAAATTGTAACTGATGTTGCACAAACACAAAACACAGGATTTGTGGATTTTGTATATGTCATCAAAGAACAATCAACTAACGGAATTCCCGGATCAGAATTTTTCTTAGACCATGTGCACCCTACAATAGAGGGTAACCGATTACTAGCTCTTAGCATCATAAAGGAAATGCTACAAGAGGGATTTGTATCACAGTCTGATACGTGGAACGAAGATACTATTTCTAAGATTACTAGTGATTTAAATGAAAGTTTGGATGAGAAAACCCATGCTATTGCGCTCAGGAATCTATCGAAAGTATTAATGTGGGGTGGAAAGAATGATGAAGCCAAGCGTTTAAACGAATTGGCTGCATCTATGATTCCTGAGGACAGCGATGTGCATGCTCAAGAAGGAATCCTACTTTGGAGAGCAGGAGATAAGGAAGCAGCATTAGCCCATTTTCGGGAGGCTGAACGCCTCACTCCAATGAACGCGATCATACACCACAAAATGGGTGTATTATTGTCCGAGCTCAATCGCTTAACCGAAGCACGTGCTGAACTTGAAGAGGCCATTAGTCTAGATCCTACGATGGCAAATTTGTATTTTGATTTTGGTATTGTACTGCAAGGACTCGGGAAGAATAAGCAAGCAGAAATTGCCTATCGGACTTCCCTGAAGCAAGATCCAAATAATGCTGAAGGATACAATAACCTTGGAACTATATTAGGTCAGAGTGGTAACCATAAAGCAGCATTTGAAATGTTTGCCAAGGCATTACAATTAAATCCAAATTATAAGGAAGC
>JAHEBE010000007.1 GCA_024642365.1 Algoriphagus sp. | reverse complement strand
GAAAGAAGTAAAAATATGGTTGAAAACTCTATTCCAGAATTTGAATCATTCATTACCAAACAAGCTGGCCTAGAAGTATTTTTTAAAGAATTAAGTTTTTCCGGGATTTCAGCCAAAAACTTTTCTCCATTTCTTGAAGATTCAGACTGACCAATCTTTAACCAATCCCCAACTTTGTCATCAAAATCATAAACCGTGAAATTCGGGTTCAGTCGAATTTTCCCAAATCTGAGTAAATCCACTAAGCTTACCCAAGGCATTTCTTCTTCCAAAAACCGCAAACCAACCCCAACCCCAACAATTCCAAGAATATCCATTTCAGAATTCGTGATGACCGAAAATTCCCACCAAAGCGGCTCTGAAGGTTTAAATGTGGTAGATTTTGGAGTTAAAAGAATTTGCTTTTTTTCTTTGGGCGATGCCAACAATTCCTCAATTACTTCTGTAAAAAGAGGCTGTGAGTTCCGATCCAATTGATTCAAAAAGCTCCCATTAGTATCGAAAGGCTCCGTTATACCCAAGGCAGCTGAAGCACTTAGCACATTTCCCTCCACATCTAATAGAAGTGTGAAGAAATGATCAGACTCCAAAAGGAAGTCAGGTATTAAGCTTTCAATGTCAGTAGTGCTTATCAATTCTTAAATCAGGGGGTGAATCTGGTTTTATTGAATCGAAATATTGAGAAAAATTTTTAATAAAAAAATTTCACTTTCTTAGAATTAAATACTTGAAAACAGTGAAAATCAATAGATTATTCTTTCCAAGATGGTAAAAAGTAGCTACTAAAATGAAAAATGCTTTTCGTCACAAAAGCTCAGAATTAAAAAAAAATTATTTTTTTTTCGATTTTACACAGAATGCAGTTCTAAGCTTGAAAAATCCGAATAATCGATCTCTTTTACCATGATGATTAGCGCATTTGCAAACTCTTGTTTACATGCCGTAATTTGATAAGGAAATTCAAAAGAGGCACTTTTCATTACTTCCAGCGATCCAAAAAATCGATCCAATTCCTCCTTAGATGTAGAATTAATCTGGACGCAATCCTTTCGATTAAGACAGGATTCTATTAAAAATTTCGCATTTGAAGTCTGAATGAGCATTTCCTTGCTTGTTTGAGAAGTAAATTTAAAAGTCAGCACTTGGGATTTTATACCCTGTACAGGGTATTTTTCAGAAAAAATGAAAAATAAAAATTCGTGATTTACAGTCTCTTAGGTTTAATCTAAAATCTGACCTCTTCCAAATTCAGATTCACTTGCTAAAATTGATTCTATTGGATTATATTTGCAACGCCTTAGCGATTTGCTCGAATGATTCTCCAGTGGAATTCATACTATACAGAGAGTTGGGTGAGTGGCTTAAACCAGCAGTTTGCTAAACTGTCGTACGGGTCATACCGTACCGGGGGTTCGAATCCCCCACTCTCTGCGAATTAAGTCAATAAGGTAAAAGGGCTGTTTTTTAGAAAGCAGCCCTTTTTTATTAGTCTTCTTTAAAAAAAGTTTCCCTTTTAGAATTAATAGATAGTTTATCTTGGAAAACTATTTTAACGACTTTTTAAGCCAATTTTCTCAAAATCAAGTAATTCAGGAAAACTTTTCGGGTTGGATTAGAAAAATCAAATGAGATGGGAATAAAATTGTTCTAAGATTTTAGATTCTTGAGTTGATCAACAAACAAATTTATTTATGTTTGCACTCCCTTAGGGGATAATCAGATACCGTTCGGGGTGTAGCGTAGCCCGGTATCGCGCCACATTTGGGATGTGGAGGTCGTAGGTTCGAATCCTGCCACCCCGACTTTCAAAGCTCTTGAATTAATTTTCAGGAGCTTTTTTTATTCAAGGCAAGACCTAATCCTGCCATTTATGAGATTCCCCTAAGTTTTCTGCCTTATTTTTCTTTTCTTTCTGATTCGAAAGATTCAATGTTTTGAATCTTATTAATCCTAAAGCAAGGAAATTAAACCAACATGAAAGAAATAATTGAGGCGATAAACGCCGTGATATGGAGTGATGCATTGATTTTTTTATGTCTAGCGGCTGGAGTATATTTTTCTTTAGCAACTCGATTTTTGCAAGTAACATACCTCAAGGAAATGGTTTCCTTACTTTTCAAAGGCGAATCATCCGAGAAAGGAGTTTCATCATTTCAAGCCTTCGCAATCGCAATTTCAGGTAGAGTCGGCACAGGGAATATTGCTGGAGTAGCCACAGCTATTGCGATGGGAGGACCTGGGGCAATATTTTGGATGTGGGTCATCGCATTTTTAGGTGCATCATCTGCCTTTATTGAGGCCACTTTAGGTCAGATCTATAAGGAAGTCAATAATGGACAGTATAGAGGTGGGCCAGCCTATTACATCGAAAAAGGCTTGGGAGTAAAGTGGTATGCGATTGCATTTGCATTTGCTACAATAATCGCCACTGCCTTATTTATGCCAGGCGTGCAAAGTAATAGCATTGCATTGAGTGCGCAGAATGCATTTGGAATTCCAGTTTATTATACGGCAACTGTGATCACAGGACTTCTTGCTTTGATTATTCTGGGAGGAGTAAAACGAATCAGTAAAGTAGCTGAAGTGGTGATTCCCATCATGGCTGCAGCATACATTTCTATGGCAGTAATCATTATTGCGATGAACATTACAGAGGTTCCAGCCATTTTTGCTTTGATTATTAAATCTGCTTTCAATTTAGAAGCTGCATTCAGCGGAGTATTTGGTATGGCGATCGCTTGGGGCGTCAAAAGAGGAATCTATTCAAATGAAGCAGGACAAGGAACAGCTCCTCATGCTGCCGCTGCAGCGGAAGTTTCCCATCCGGTAAAGCAAGGACTCGTGCAGTCTTTTTCAGTATATATAGATACACTTTTCGTTTGTACAGCGACTGCTCTTATGATTTTGTTCACTGGGCAATACAATGTCCTAAATCCGGAAGGTGGATTTATTGTTGAAAATTTACCCGGCGTAGCTTATGGGCCTGAATACACTCAATTTGCTGTTGCCACCCATTTTCCTGATTTAGGCAAAGGGTTTATTGCGATCTCACTTTTGTTCTTCGCATTCACCACAATCATGGCCTACTACTATATCGCTGAGACCAATCTTAGCTATCTGACTCGCCACATGTCCTCGAAATGGAGTTTGACAGTCCTTCGAGTTTTAATCCTTGGAGCGACATTTTATGGCTCTATTAAAACAGCTGAAGTAGCTTGGATGATGGGAGACATTGGTGTTGGCCTGATGGCTTGGCTGAACATAATAGCAATATTATTACTTCGAAAACCAGCTTTCAAAGCGCTCGCTGATTACAAAAAGCAACGAAAAGAAGGAAAAGACCCTGTTTTCAAGTCAAAAGAAGTTGGGATAGAAAACGCAGATTTTTGGAAATAAAGAAAAAGGGCAACAATCAGTTGCCCTTTTTCTTTGCCATTTTCCTCCGAAAAGTTTTCCAATAGTTTTCATTTTTTTCTGAAACCGGAACATCATCACTTAGCAAATAAGCAAATGCTGACATCGTGCTGGATTTTTCAAGACTAATCTTCAAAACCCCTACAAATGGAATAAATAAAATCATTCCTGAAATCCCCCATAACCAACCTCCAATTAAAATAGCAAGTAAAACAGCTAGCGCATTTACTTTCACCTGTGATCCTACGACCAAAGGGGTTATGATATTATTTTCCAATAACTGTATCCCCCACAATACTGCAATTGCAATAATCGGATAGGTAACCGAGTCAGTAGTGAGAAAAATATATAAAACAGCAAAAACAGAACTGATAAAAACTCCGACATAAGGAATCAAATTCATGATGGCAATAAATGCAGCAAACAATACAAAATACTTAACTCCAATAGCAAAGAAGAAAACACCCGCAAGTATTGAAACAATAAGAGTCACTTTTAGCATCCCGGAAAGATAGGACTGGATCACACGCCCGGAAGCCGAAGCCCAGGTCAATATCGACTCATTTTTATCCACATATAGTTTGAGAATAAATTCGACAAAAAAATCCTTGTAGTAAATCAACAAAAACGTGTACAAGGGGATAATTCCTGCCAATGTCAAAGATTTCCCAGTTTGAAAAATGGTGTTGTTTAAGTTTTCTGAACTTAAGAGACTTGAGAGTCCCAATCCTTCTAAGTCTATAGCGTCAGTTCCAACTAGCTCATTGATCTCTTTTACAGAGCTACTCAACTTTGAATCAAGCGTAAGTTGAATTTGCGGGATTTCATTTAACAGTCCAATCATTTGGTTTACCAATAGGTAAAAGATTCCAAATGCAATCAAACTTACCAACAGTATGCTGATCGCAATCGCAATTCCTCTAGGAATTCTTTTGAGCTCAAACCAATTGGCAATCGGATGAAGCGCAAATGCAAAAAATACTCCCCAAACTAGTGGGACAAAAAGAAAAGCCCCTTCTTTCAAAAGTATTGCACCAAAAACAATCGTGACTAAGAAATAAGCAATTTGTTGTATTCGAGTACTTTCCATGAATCTTGATTAAAATTTTAATCCTTCCCAGCTCAATCCAATTCTCTTGAAGATACTTCAAATGCTTACAAAAACCCATAAAAATGCCTATTTTAGAATTTAAAATCCGGGGTTTCATTCAAGTGAAAGAAAAAATCAAATCGAGTGAAATTTCCATCTTCCTTCTAAATCAGCTAATCATTTCTTAAAATAATTAATGCGAAATCTGCTCCTTCTTTTGTTTTTCATCCCTACCCTGATTTTCGGCCAGGCCAAAGTGGATACTATCGAAGTTTATAGTGCTTCAATGAAAAAAAACCTGCGAGTTGCTGTAACTACACCGAGTAGTTACCAAACTGGTCAGGATCGTTACCCCACACTTTATTTATTACATGGAGGAAGTGGGGCATTTTCAGACTGGCTTAAAAAGGTCTCAGAACCAGGCCTCGTCAACCGATTGGCAGAGGAATACAACTTGATCATTATAAATCCCGGAGTCGGTCCATCAAGCTATTACTATGATAGTCCTTTATTAGATTCGGTTAGGTATGAGACCTATATGGTCTCCGAATTAATTCCTGAAATAGATAAAAAATACCGAACGCTAGCTCAAAAAGAATCCCGAGGAATCACAGGTTTATCCATGGGGGGACATGGAGCAATCACAATTAGTGCAAAACACCCAGATTTATTTGGAGTCGCGGGTAGCATGAGCGGCGTAATGAATATAGATACTCGGATGTGGGAAGTTCCAGAATCTTTTAGAGCATTAAGAGCGGAAAACCAAAAAGAAATGTTGGGCCAGATTGAGTATGATTTCCCCTACTCCACCTTCACAGCAGTAGGTCTAATCGATCAAATAAAGGCAAACGGAATTCCTTTGATTATTGATTGCGGAACTGAAGATTTCCTGATTTCGACCAATCGGCAGCTCCACCAATTGCTACTTTCCAATAAAACCCCACACGAATACACTGAAAGACCCGGAGCACATACTTGGGAATATTGGACTGATGCATTACCTGTACATCTTCATTTTATCAACAAACATTTAAAAAGGTAAATGACCATGAGTAATCATTTTCAATTACACACAATTAATTAATACACTTACCCAATACTATGTCCAAGTTCGATTCCATTCGACCATTTTATGAGACAGAAGCTAATTCAGCTATTCATCAGATTATAAATGATCCCATGATGGAAGCTATAATGGCTTTTACGTTTCCAGAGGATTCTGCAAAAAACTGGAAAAATTTAATGGTTCACACGCATTCATTGCGAGACTTTCAGATCAACTTCATTTATCCTGGGGTAAAAAAAGTTCTTGAAAAAAGCTCAAATGGATTGAGTACAGGGGGTTTTGAGCAATTAGAACCAAATACCGCTTACCTTTTTATTTCGAATCACCGAGATATAATTCTAGACACTTCCTTGCTCAATGCATGTCTCTATGAGCATAGTTTGGTACTGACTACTTCGGCAATTGGAGACAACCTAATACAAAAACCTTTTCTTCATATTCTTTCCAAACTAAACCGGAATTTCGCCATTAAACGCGGACTTCAGGGACGTGCATTGCTCGAAAGCTCGCAACTCGCGTCGGCATTTATCAAAAAAAGCCTGTTGAATGAAAATAGATCAGTCTGGACTGCCCAGCGCGAAGGAAGAACTAAAGACGGAAATGATGCAACTCATAAAGGAGTCTTAAAAATGTTAACCTTGGCGGAAGATGGGCCAGACCAATTCTCCTATTTTGAAAAAATCAATGTCGTTCCTATTTCGATTTCCTATGAATATGATCCAACGGATGTTTTGAAAATGCCTGAACTCCTGGCAAAATCCAGAGATGAGAAATATGTGAAAACTGAAAATGAGGATTTCCAAAACCTGTTGAGTGGATTGATGGGGACGAAAAAAAGAATCCACCTCCAAGTAAACGGACTTATCACCAATGAAATCAAAGACATTTCAAATTCAGGATTAGGATCAGGTGAAAAACTAAGTCAGCTAGCTGCCGTCGTTGATCAAAAAATTTGGGCAGGATACAAACTTTGGCCAAGTAACTACATCGCGCATGATTTGCTTTATGGAGATGAGGAATTCAAAGAAAAATACACCCAGAAGGAAAAAGAAGACTTTGAAAATCGACTGCGCGAAAAAGTAGATATCAAAAATGAATTTCTTGTTTCCAGCTTTCTATCGATGTATGCAAACCCAGTAAATAATCAATTAAAGGCTCTTTCCGATCAATTGACATGAAACATCTCTCCTTTTTGATCACATTATTCCTTAGTGCCAGTTTTTGTTTTTCGCAGGAAAAAATTCCTTTAGGAACTATCGAAACTCCCTATGGTACGATTTGGATAGAGCTGTCTGACCAGACTCCTAATCATAAGGCAAGTTTTATCGAACTGGCAGAAGGAGGCTATTGGGATTCACTGACCTTCAATAGAGTCATTCCTAATTTTGTAGCTCAAGGCGGCTGCCCGGATACAGAGGCCGGATTTAATGACCCGGAATACCTGCTGGCACCGGAATTTGTACCAGAACTGAAACACGTTTATGGAGCGATTGGGGCAGGCAGAGATGGGAATCCTGAAAAATTATCTGCTCGATGTCAATTTTATATTGTCCAAAATCCGGACGGCATCCCAAGATTGGATGGCGATTATACCATTTTTGGCCAAGTAATTAAAGGAATGGAAGTAATTGAGCAAATTGTTCGTGTGAAGCGAGATAGTAAAGATGAACCCGTAAAACCCATCAGTTTAAAAGTATCAATTACCTATTTCACTGCAGATGAAATTGCCAGCCTAAAGAATTGATTTTCTAAATTTTTCTCATTTAAATGCCTTGGGGATGATAAAAGACTTATTCAAATCGAAAATAGTAAAGATTGGGATCGCAATCCTTTTGGTGTTCCTTGGCTTTTTATTGCTTTTTCCTATCATTTTTCAAAAGCAGATCGAAAACAAATTCCGCAAGGCTTTGGGAGATCAGCTAACAGTGGACGCCTCTTTTTCCTCAGCTCGTCTTACTTTTTTCAGACATTTTCCAGCACTGACACTTTCTGCGGATGAATTTTATTTGGGAGGTTCAGCACCGTTTTCCCAAGACACTCTTTTTTTCGTGGAAGACTTATCTGTAGGAATAGGGCTTTTTTCGCTTCTCAATGATCGAGTAAGTGTCGAAGAAATTTATTTGAACAAGGCCTTAATTCGAATCATGCGCGACCGAAAAGGCGATTCAAACTTTAATATTTTAAAGCCATCGGAAGAAAGCACAGATAGTACAGCAAGCAAAGAATATGAAATGGAGCTTACTGGTGTTTATTTTAAAGATAGCCGAATAGAGTATCTGGACACGTCTTTAGGAATGGAAATCAAGGCTATTGGGATTGATTATTCGGGTAGCGGGAAATTTGCTGATCAAAATATTGATCTATCCAGCCAGGTGACTATATCTGATTTTCGGTTGATTTATGAAGGAATTCCAATTTTAAATCGTGACCGCGTTTCTGCCGATCTATTGACCCAAATCAATACCGAATCAACAACCTTGAATTTCACTAGGAATGATCTGGTCCTCAATGAGCTTCCAGTAAATTTCATCGGCAAATTTGAATTCGTCCCAGAAGGATATGATATGAATTTCGTATTAGAATCTTTCGATGCGAAGCTTGGACAATTATTATCTATCATACCCGATGCTTATTTGCCAGAATTAGACCAACTCCAAACCAGCGGAACTGGGGATATTGTTGGCTCACTGCAAGGATTGTATGCGCCGGAATTGAATGAAATGCCTGCTTTGGCGCTAAATGTACAAGTGAGGGATGGATCAATCAAACACAATTCGGCTCCTCATGCTGTGGAGGGCATTTCAATGGGTTTGAACTTACTCATCCCAAAACTAGATCCAGAGCAACTCGAATTAGATGTAGATACCTTAGCATTTAAATTGAACGATGGTTTTTTTGATGGGTCCTTACGCTTGAAAGGACTGAATCCAATGAAGCTATCGACAAATGTCACTTCTGAATTGAATCTTTCATTTTTTAATGAAGCTTTTGGAATTGAAAACCTGGAATATCGGGGAGAATTAGCGCTTGCATTAAATGCTGACGGCTACTTGGCATATGAAGAACGATACTTATCACCGAGCCAAAAAACACAAAATTTCACCTCAATTCCCCCATTCACTTTTACTGCAAGCTATTCCGAAGGCTATATCAAATGGGCTGAATTGCCTGAAGCCATAAAAGACATCAATTTTAATCTAAACTTATCCAATGCTGATAGTTTGATTGGGAATACCAAAGTCCAACTTCGAGATTTCAATTTTAAAGTTTTAGATCAAGTCACTCAGGGTTATTTTGATTTTGATGGGCCAGCTAATAACCAAGTCGATGCAAACTTGACCAGTAAATTCAATTTGGCCGATATTCCTAAGTTTTACCCACTGGATTCAGGATACCAATTGGCCGGTATGCTTGATCTCAACTTAGTAGCGAAAGGCAACTATATCCCCGAAAAGAAACAAGTACCAATTGTCGATAGTAGGTTTACCATCTCCAATGGATACATTCTGACCCCCTATTATTCCGAGCCTATTGAAGATTTATCGCTGATTTTAGCAGTAAAAAGTGAGAGCACAAGCTTTAGTGATATCAAGCTCGATCTGCAACCAGTCTCATTCAAGTTCGTCGATCATCCATTTCTGTTCACTGCCAACATTGAAAACTTGGAAGACCTGAAGTATAAAATAGAATCAAATGGAAGGCTTGACCTAGGAAAATTGTATGCGTTTTTTGGGGTGGAAGGAATAGAAATAGAGGGACACTTATTGACCGATGTGCAACTTGAAGGAAGTCAAAAAGATGCGCTTGCAGGAAATTTCAACAGGTTGAATAATCGAGGAAAAATTGAGGCTCAAGGGATTAATATCTTTACAGACTTTCTCCCGGCTCCCCTCAAGATAGCTAATGGGACGCTTGATTTCAACCAAGAAAAAATCAACCTAAACGATGTCTTAGTTGACTTTGAAGGGAATCAAGTGTTGGTTAATGGATTCGTTACTAATTACCTGGACTACTTTTTTGACCCGAATGGATTGATTCAAGGGAAGTTAGATTTCAAGTCTCAATACATCAACTTGGATGATTTCATGTTTTTCGCTGAAGACAGCACTGATCCTGATAGCCCAAACTCAGAAGTGAGCGGTGTGATTTTACCGCCAAAAAATCTGGCTATTTCCTTCACTGCGCAAGTAGACTCGCTTTCTTTTAAAACAATGAAAATTTTAGATTTTCAAGGTGAGGTGTCCACTGCTCCTGGTGAAATCAGATTGAAAGACACCTCATTTGGTATAGCAGACGGACGGATTCTAATGAATTCGGTTTATAGGGCTACCAATCCTTTTGAAGCGGAATTTGAATACGAAATCAAGGCCAATAGTTTTAATATTCAAAAAGCCTATCAAGAAATCGAGCTCTTTAGAGAGATGGTCAGTTTTGCTGAATATGCCAATGGCGATGCATCCCTAGATTACAAACTGGCTGGAAGATTAGATGCCAATATGTACCCAATCTTGCCTTCGATTGAAGGGGGTGGGACATTGGGATTAAATAAAGTGAAATTTATGGGATTCAAATTGATGAATTCCATCGCGAAGGAAACTGAGAATGAAGCGCTCACCGATCCGGAATTAAGTGACGTATTCATCACTACTTCGATTGACAATAATCTAATAACTATCCCGCGGACCAAAATGAAAATCGCAGGATTTCGCCCAAGAATTGAGGGGCAGGTTAGTCTAGATGGAGATATGAGCCTCGGAATCCGGCTAGGTTTGCCCCCGCTTGGTATTTTGGGGATACCGATGAAAATTACCGGGAATTATGAAGTCTATGAGATGAAAGTTGGTAAAATAACCAAAAGTGATGAGTTGGATGAAATTGAAGATGATGCTTCAAATCCCCCTAATGAAACTGTAAGTCAAGAAAATGAGCGAAAATAAAAAAATCCGAATTCTGATAGTTGGATGCGGAAACATGGGTGCTTCTCATGCAACTGCTTACCATCATATGCCTGAATTTGAAATCTGTGGCCTGGTAGCTCGGGGTGAAAGTAAATCCAAGCTTAATCAATCTTTGCAAGCATCCTATCCCCTTTTTGAAGATTTTGATTCTGCTTTAGCAACTTCAAGACCAGATGCAGTTTGCATTTCCACTTATCCTGATACTCATGAAGAATTTGCACTTAAAGCTTTGGAAGCAGCCTGTCATGTATTCATTGAAAAACCCCTAGCAGATACCGTCTTAGGCTGCGAACGCATCATCAACAAAGCAAAAGAAACCGGTAAAAAAGTGGTGGTAGGCTATATCCTCAGGCATCATCCTTCCTGGATTCGGTTTATCGAAGAAGCACAAAAAATGGGCAAGCCTCTAGTCATGCGAATGAATCTCAACCAGCAAAGCCATGGTTACATGTGGGATGTTCATCGAAACCTAATGAAAAGCCTAAGTCCTATTGTTGATTGTGGAGTTCACTACATAGATGTCATGTGTCAAATGACTCGATCAAAGCCGATTTCAGTTTCAGCGATCGGTGCTAGGCTTACTCCTGATATTGCTGAGGACAACTACAATTATGGCCAACTCCAAATCCGATTCGAAGATGGTTCAGTAGGTTGGTATGAGGCGGCTTGGGGACCGATGGTATCAGAAACCGCATTCTTCGTCAAAGATGTTTTTGGTCCAAAGGGCTCAGTTTCAATAACTGCAAAAGACGCTGGATCCAGTGGTAAATCGGACAACGTAGACAGCCACACTAAAACTGAATCCATCCGAGTTCATCATGCAGCTATTGATACGAAAAACGAATTTATCCAACCTGATGAATGGATAGATATGACAGATGAACCCGATCATCAAGGTCTCTGCGATCGAGAGCAAGCTTATTTCCTCAAGGCAATAACAGAAAATATAGACTTGACCGAGCATTTAGATGACGCGATCAACAGTTTAAAAATCGCATTTGCCTGCGATGAATCTGTGAAAACGGGTAACCTGGTAAAATTATAGGTCTTATAAATCTGCTTTTGTCAACCCTTTTTGATTTGTATATTTCTTTTTTACTAAGCCTATGAAAAACAAGACAGTTGTAATAACAGGGGGTGCCAGCGGGATTGGATTAGCCATGGTTAAAAAGTTTGCCAAAGAGCATTGGAGCGTTTTTTTTATTGATGCAAACCAATCGGAGGGTGAAAAAGTGGAAAAAGAACTGAAGAATCAGGGATTTTCGACGGCATTTCTCCTTTGCGACATTACCCAATCAACTGCTGTTAATGCAACATTTGCTGCCATTCCGGGAAAAATTGACACTTTAATCAACAATGCTGGGATCTCCCATATTGGAAAAGTAGAAAATACGAGTGAAGCTGATTTTGAACGTCTTTTCCAAGTTAATGTCAAAGGATCCTTCCTTTGCATCCAAGCTGCTCTCGGGAAGTTAAAGCAAGATGGTGGTGGTTCGATTTTAAATATGGCTTCTGTAGCCGCGACCATCGGAATCCCGGATCGATTTGCCTATAGCATGACCAAAGGTGCCATGTATACCATGACTTTGAGTATCGCAAGAGATTATGTAAGTGAGGGGATTCGATGCAATTGCATTTCTCCAGGTAGGGTTCACACGCCATTTGTAGATGGATTTATCGCAAGAACCTATCCTGGACAGGAAAAAGAAATGTTTGAAAAATTAGCAGCGACCCAACCCATCGGAAGAATGGGAACACCTGAAGAAATCGCAGAACTGGCCTACTTCATAAGCTCAGAAGCCGGTGGATTTATTACAGGAAGTAATTACAACATTGATGGAGGATTTATGGGATTGAAAATGTAATCCTCTTCAACAATCGAAAAAAGGCTTGCTTATAAAAAGCTTGCAATTCACTATTTGATAAAAACAGCCCTATGAAACTGATACGATTTGGCGAAGCCGGAAAAGAAAAGTCTGGAATTCAAGACGCAAAAGGAAGAAATCTGGATTGTTCCAGTTTTGGAGAAGATTGGAATGAAGCGTTCTTTGCTTCTGATGGATTAAAGCGACTTTCAGCTTGGCTTTCTGAGAAGCAGGGATCCTTAAAGGAAATCCCAACTAATGCGAGAATAGGTTCTCCAATTGCCCGACCTTCAAAAATCATTTGTGTTGGGCTCAACTACCGAAAACATGCCGAAGAGGCTGGAATGGCAGTTCCCGAAGTTCCAATTATTTTCATGAAAGCAACCTCATCGCTTTGCGGTCCATTTGATCCTATTTTAATTCCAAAAAACTCAGTCCAAACAGACTGGGAAGTGGAGCTTGCAATTGTAATCGGAAAGCGTGCAAAATATGTAAGTGTAGCACAAGCGATGGACTACGTAGCAGGCTATTGCCTTCACAACGATGTCAGCGAACGTGACTTCCAACTTCGCCATGGTGGTCAATGGGTAAAAGGAAAAAGCGCAGATAATTTCGCTCCCTTAGGGCCTTATTTGGCTACAAAAGACGAGATCGTAGATCCACATCACCTGCGACTTTGGCTCAAATTGAACGGTAAAATCCTTCAAGACAGCAATACTTCCGATCTTATTTTTGATTTACCTACGATCGTTTCTCATATCAGTCAATACATGACTCTGCTTCCTGGTGATGTGATCTCCACAGGCACTCCAGCTGGAGTGGGAATGGGGCTTAAACCCGAACCAAAATACCTACAAAACGGGGATGTCGTCGAATTGGGAATTGAGGGACTGGGTTGGTCTCGCCAAGTGGCGATGAATGACCCTGAAGCATGAGAATAGATTCGCATCAGCATTTTTGGAAATATGATCCCAAAAGACAAGAATGGATCACCCAAGAAATGAAGGCGATTCGTAAAAACTTCCTCCCGGAAGATTTAAGCCCTTTACTTTCCGAGCATTCGATGGATGGATGTATCGCCGTACAGGCAGATGAGAGTATACGGGAGACTGCATTTCTTTGCGATTTAGCTGCCGAATATGATTTTATAAAAGGAGTCGTCGGTTGGGTTGATCTTGGGGCAGATGATCTAGATGGGCAATTGGATCAATTCGCCAATCAATCGAAATTAAAAGGCTATCGCGAAGTCCTCCAATCAAAAAATGAGGACTACATGCTGAGACCTGAATTTATCCGAGGAATCAGCAAACTAGGAAAAAGAGGATACAGCTATGATATTTTGGTGTTTGCCAATCAATTGGAAGCAACTTTCCATTTTGTTAAAAAAGCACCTGAGCAACTTTTTGTAATTGATCACCTAGCCAAACCAAATGTAAAACTGGGAATTTGGCGCGAATGGAAAAAAGAGATGAGCTTGCTCGCAGAGCGAGATTATATGTATTGCAAGCTTTCCGGTTTGATCACCGAAGCTGATTGGAAAAACTGGACCAAAGAATCGCTAAAAGTCTATCTGGACACTTCCCTTGAACTCTTTGGCCCAAAACGTTTGATGTTTGGTAGTGACTGGCCTGTCTGCCTCGTAGCAGGGCAATACAGTCAGGTAATTGAAATTATTGAAGAATTTATCTCATCGCTTTCTCCAAGCGAGAAAGCACAGATCATGGGAAAAACTGCTGCTGAGTTTTACCGAATAATGTCTTAAATTATTGATCGAATAAGCTCCAAATCCCATGAATTTAAATCTTAAGGACAAAGTATTTCTTATAAGTGGAGGAGCAAAAGGAATTGGAGGAGCGATAACAAAAGGGCTTTTGGAGGAAGGTGCAATCCCGGTAATAATAGATCCGGACGAAAAATCAGGAGCGGAAATATTAGAAAAGGGAGTCGGGCTTCAAATTCCTGTTTTGCTTTCACAGGAGGAACACTCAAAAAAGGCAGTTGAGAAAGCGATTGATATTTTTGGGCGAATTGATGGAATCGTTAATAATGCTGGAGTCAATGATGGCGTGGGGTTAGAAAAAGGAAATCCCAAAGCATTTACAGACTCTATATCAAAAAACCTTTTTCATTATTACGATCTGGTTCATTTTGCCTTGCCTTTTCTCAAATCCAGTAAAGGAAATATTGTAAATATCAGCAGCAAAACCGCAATCACTGGTCAAGGGAATACCTCAGGCTATACCGCTTCTAAAGGTGCCATCCTTGCACTCACCCGAGAGTGGGCTGTAGAACTTCTGCCCTATCAGATCCGAGTTAATGCTGTAATTCCTGCAGAAGTCATGACTCCGATGTATGCGGATTGGATCCAATCATTCGAGAATCCTTCAGAAAAACTTAATACAATCAATTCAAAAATACCGCTCGAAAATCGAATGACAAGACCTGAAGAAATAGCAGCAATGGTCATTTTCTTGCTTTCCGAAAAAGCCAGCCACGTTACAGGACAACAAATCTTTGTCGATGGAGGCTATACCCATCTTGACCGCTCACTATGAACTCAAAACCTTCCCTTGTCCCGAAGCATTTACTGATTCCTTTTATCCTGATCACTTCCCTGTTTGCACTTTGGGGTTTTGCCAATGACATCACCAACCCGATGGTTGCAGCTTTCAAGCGGGTGTTAGAATTGAATAATACACAGGCATCCTTTGTTCAGTTGGCATTTTATGGAGGCTACTTTACTATGGCATTGCCAGCGGCTTTTTTCATAAAAAAGTACTCGTACAAAAAGGGGATTTTACTTGGTCTGGGCCTATATTTCTTTGGAGCAATGTTATTTTACCCGGCCGCGGCATGGGAAAGCTATGGTTTCTTTTTGGCTTCCCTGTACATTTTAACATTTGGATTGGCATTTTTAGAGACCACTGCAAACCCCTATATCCTTTCGATGGGTTCGGAAGCTACTGCCACACAGCGTCTAAATCTAGCCCAGGCATTTAACCCAATGGGAGCTTTAGCTGGCCTTTTTGTAGCAAAGGAGTTTATCCTAAACAGCCTTCAGTCAAATAACAGCGATGAAAATGGGATAATCATTTTTAACTCTTTGGATGAATCTGCCAAAGCAGTCATTCGAACCGCTGACTTAATGGTGATTCGGAATCCATATGTGATTTTAGGCTTGGTTGTGTTGGGAATCTTGGTAGTGATCTCCTTAGCCAAAATGCCTGAAAACAAGGACTCAAATAACAAAGTGGATTTTAAGAACACGATGAATCGACTCTTGAAAAACCGAAATTTTGTCGAGGGGACCTTAGCACAAATGTTTTATGTCGGGGCACAAATCATGGTCTGGACCTATATCTATCAATATGCAGAGGTACTTGGTATCTCCAATGCAGAAGCGGTAAATTTTGGCTATGCAGCTCTGGTAGTTTTTCTTATAGGCAGATGGATTTGCACATTTCTACTTCGATTTGTCAATCCTAGCAAGCTGTTAAGTCTATTTTCTGTTTTAGCCATTTTATTTACGGCCGGAGCAATTTTCATCTCTGGAATGGGAGGACTTTATAGCTTAGTCGCCATTTCATTTGCAATGTCTCTTATGTTTCCGACGATATATGGGATTGCCCTAGAGGGATTAGGAGAAGACTCTAAATTTGCAGCAGCTTTCTTAGTGATGGCAATTGTAGGCGGAGCAATTATGCCAACCTTGCAAGGAATGATTCTCGACCTTGGCGGATCAAATTACAATGACATGCTGATCCTCGGAGTCCCCGAGGTCAACTTTTCATTTATTTTACCTTTGGCCTGTTTCGTTATGGTTCTACTTTTTAGTCTACGCGCAAAAAATCTGATTAAAACTTAACCACAAACCCATGAAATCTTTAGCTCTTTTCCTTGGTCTAGCAATGGTCACGCTTTCAATTCAAGCCCAAAAAGTTACGCTTCCACTTTGGGAAGGCACTCCACCCCTTCAAAATGAGATGGATTTGAAAGAGGAAGTGGTCTCCTCAGGAATCATCCGTATTGGGAATGTCCAAGTCCCCACCATTGAAGTATACCTTCCTGCAAAGCAAATGGCCACTGGACAAGCAGTAGTTATTTTTCCTGGAGGAGGATATAGTATTTTGGCTTATGATTGGGAAGGAACTGACTTCGCCAAATGGCTTAATTCACAAGGAATTGCGGGAATTGTGGTAAAATATCGCTTGCCTCGGTCCAAATCTCTAACAGACCCAAAAGAAGTACCCCTACTCGATGCTCAGCGAGCTGTACGTCTTGTCCGGCAACATGCTGAGAGTTGGAATATAGATCCTACTAAAGTTGGGATAATGGGCTTTTCAGCCGGGGGACACTTGGCTTCCACACTCAGCACGCAATATTCACACGAAGTCGATCGTCCAAAAGATTCCATTGACAATTTATCCGCCAGGCCCGATTTCTCGATTTTGGTTTATCCTGTAATCACTTTTGTTACGCCGGCAATTCATTCAGGATCCATGAATGCACTCTTGGGAGAAAATGCGTCAGATGAGTTGAAAAAGCGCTTCTCGGCAGAATTAAATGTGACTACCGAAACACCTACAACCTTTTTGGTTCATGCCGGAGATGACACCGGAGTTCCAGTAGAAAATTCATTGCTTTACTACGCTGCATTAAGGGAAAAAGGAGTTTCTGCTTCTTTGCATGTTTATCCGAATGGTGGCCATGGGTTTGCCTTTGGACTTGGAAAAGGTCCCGTTGAGAACTGGAGATCCGTCCTCTTAGATTGGATGAAAGCGCTCTAGAATTCCTGATATTAAATTGTAGATTTTCCAAAACTTTGAAAGGAACGATTCTTGACTTTTAAAAACATTCCCACAGCCTATCAAAAAGTTCCAGGAGTGATCATGGTGGTCATCTCTGCGATCTTTTGGGGAGTTTCCGGTACTTTCGCCCAATTTCTTTTTGAAGAGAAAGGTCTTGAACCTGCTTGGCTGGTTTGTTGGCGATTAGTGCTTGGAGGATTGCTTTTGTTGATTTATTCGCTTTTCCAGAAAGAAAAAGACACCTTCCAAATTTGGAAAAAACCAATCGATGTAATCCAGATATTTCTGTTTAGCATTTTTGGAATGGTAGCCGTCCAATTCACCTATTTCTATAGCATTTCCCTTTCTAACGCCGCTACAGCAACGGTTTTACAATATTTAGGCCCAGTAATCGTGGTTACTTTTTTTGCTGTTAAAAACCGTAGGTGGCCGATATTTGGTGAATACGTCGCTCTTGGATTAGCATTGGCTGGAACTTTTCTTTTAGTAACTCATGGGAGTTTTCAAACCTTAGTGATCAGCAGCCAAGCCTTGGTATGGGGATTACTTTCAGCTCTTGCCTTGGCATTTTATACTATTTTCCCTGAAGGGCTCTTGCGTAAATTCTCCCCTGCCGCGGTAACGGGCTGGGCTATGTTTTTGGGAGGGATGCTGATGGTTCCAATTATGAAACCATGGGAAATTCAAGGAATTTGGGATTTCGAAACCTTTTTCTCTTTTGGGTACATCATCATTTTTGGGACTGTTCTTGCCTTCTATTTATTCCTTAGCTCAGTCAGTATCATTGGAGCAACTTACGCCAGTTTGCTGTGTAGTGTCGAGCCCTTGGCTGCTGCTGGTACTGCAGTAGTTTGGCTTGGCGTCTACTTTGGATTCTTGGATTGGTTAGGGATGATTTTTATTTTAACAACAGTCACCCTTTTGACAATCAATGCAAAAGAAAAAACGCCTAAAAATCATTAATCAATTAATTTTTCGTGGGCTGATTTTTGGATTTAAATACAAACCTTGCTCCGCTTCCGAAAGTATGGAATAGCCTAGCTCAAAAGGAGATGGACCTATCCATTCCGCTTTTTTTCCATGGATTTGAATTTTCTTGTTCTTCAGATCAATGGTTATTAAACCAAACAAAGACTCCGAATAAGGACAAGTATTTTGAAGTTGTGGGTACTTTATATGAACCTCTGCAGGGTAACTTGGATGTGACAGTTTCTCTCCAACCCAATAATATGAGGCCGAATTGAAATGCAGGTAATTCACTCCTTCTACTTCGATATGTTGGTCAACATGTGCGTGACCATTAATGGCAAGGAGGATTTTATCAGAAAAACGACTTAGTATTTGTTGAATTTCTACCGAATTATCGATCGTATAAATCCCTGCAATTGGCTGATGAGATACAATTAGAACAGGTACTTGAGCAGATGTCAGCTCTTCAATTAACCAGTTTTGCTGCTTTTCCCCGATGTATGAAAAGTATCCACTTTTATAAGTTGGAGATCCTGCTTCATTCCCGTCGAGTACAATAATTTTAATCCCATTACTCATTTCTGAATAATAGGAAGTAGTCATTCCGTAGGATTTCAAGTATTCATCCCAAGAATAGCCTCCATCGATATCATGATTTCCAGCAACATGAAAAACACTCGTCGGAAAAGAATTAATTTGGTCAATCAAGGATTGATTTTCAGGAGTAGGAATAGCAAAATCCCCCAATTGAATCAATGCTACTGGTTTTTGGGCAGTCATCTCCGTAAGAAAAGACTCCAATCTTTCTTTTCCATCTGGAATAATATCCTGGTGCAAATCAGAAATAACCCCAAAAGACAATGTTTTAGAATCTTTTGAAAAGAGGTTCAAAACTGACTCCGGAATCGCAAGACTTAGCATGGACACGGAACTCACTTTTAGAAAATCTCTTCTGGAATCTTTCATGAAAATTAAATTCTAGATTGGTAGGTGAACAACTGATAATACCTGCCTTCAAGCGCGATAAGTTCTTCATGTCGACCACGCTCCACGATTTCCCCTTGCTCCACTACGAGGATTTGATCTGCTTGACGAATCGTACTCAATCGGTGGGCAATCACAAATGTGGTCCTCCCTTTCATTAATTCTTTCAAACTAGCCTGAATAAGCGTTTCTGATTCTGTATCGAGATTGGAAGTCGCCTCATCCAAAATAAGAATTTTTGGGTCAGCAAGAATTGCTCGAGCGATGGCAATTCGTTGTCGCTGTCCACCTGACAATTTTACTCCTCGTTCACCAATCAATGTATCCAATCCATTTTCAAAACGGTCAGTGAATTCTTGCACATGGGCCGCCTTTACCGCTTCCAAAAGTTTGGATTCAGTGGCATCAGGCCTAGGAAATAAAATATTCTCACGGATTGTCCCTTCGAATAAAAAATCATCTTGAAGTACGACACCCAGTCGAGATCTAAACGATTCTAAGGTGATCGTTTGAAGGTCATTTCCATCTAGTGTGATTTTACCAGAATCGGGGTTTAAAAAAGTCGCGGCAAGTCCTGCAATAGTTGTTTTTCCTGAACCGGAGGTTCCTACCAAAGCAGTAACTGAACCAGTGGGAGCAGAAAAACTCACCCCTTTAATCACATCTTTTTCTTCCTCATAGGCAAAGGAAACATTTTCAAATACCATATCACCCCGAAAATCAGATATCGCAAGGGTTCGGGTTCGGTCATCAGATTCCAACGGAGTGTTCATGATTTCTTCAGTTCGATCCAGTCCCGCAAATGCTTCTGTCAACTGGCTTCCAATATTTGACATCTGCACGATCGGAGCAATCATAAAACCTAGATAAAGCGTAAAAGCCAAGAAATCACCAAAGGTCATTTGACCTTCCATGATCATGTATCCACCAATCCCCATAATCCCGGCTGAAGCAAGCCCTAGAAGCAATGCTCCTGCCGATGTAACCACACTTGTTGCAGTCAAACTTGCTTTCACATTTTGAAAAAGTAAATCTACCCCTCTTGCAAAGGTTCCAATTTCTTGTTCTTCGGCGTTAAAGCCCTTTATCACCCTGATCCCTCCGAGCGTTTCGGTCAGTCTACCTGTAACTTGTGCATTTATTTTTCCTCGCTCTCTAAAGATCGGTCTGATTTTCCCAAAAGCTTTCAATGAAACCAATCCGAATACAACCACTGGAACTAGCACGTATAGGGTCATCATTGGACTTATTCGAATCAATAGTACCAGAGAAATAATAGCTGTTAAAATTCCTCCAATCATCTGCGCAAAACCTGTTCCCACCAAATTCCGCACACCTTCGACATCGGTCATAATTCGAGACACCAATTCGCCTGTTTTAGTATTATCGAAAAAACGAATTGGCAGCTTGATAATATGAGCTTGGACTTGAGATCGAAGTTTGGATATTAAATTTTGAGCTTCAACACTGAGAATTTGAGTAAGGGCATAAGAAGTGACAGATTGGACTACAATTGCTGCGACAACCCCTCCAATAAGCCATTTGAGCATACTCAAATCATTACTTGGGATCACATCATCTATCAGGATTTTAGAGGCGCCAGGAAGAACCAAACTGGCAAGCCTACTGATAATGATCAGAAAAAGTCCTAAAAATAAATGCTTGCGACGAGGCCAAATAATCGTTTTGAATACCGAGCTCATTGTGACTCGTTTTTCAGCTGGGGTGGTTTTTGATTTTTTCATAGTTGCTAGGTGGCAACACCAAATTGATGAAATAAAGTTCTTATGGAGATTTAAACATAAAAAAAACCTCGAATATGATCGAGGTTTTTAAATCGTTGAAATTGCTTCTTTTACTTCGTCTTTGGCATCACATTCGAGATTAATGATACTTTCTCGATTGGCTCAGAGGCATTAGAATAAATTCGAATTACTGAATTTTGCTTTCCCATTTTTCCTGCTGAATTAAAGGAAACGGTAATTTCTGAGGTTTTACCTGGAGCAATCGGCTCTTTTGGCCAGCTTGTCGCTGTACATCCGCATGTCACCGCTACATTGGAAATAATCAATGGACTAGTTCCTGAATTTGTAAACTCAAAAGTGTGGGATACTTTATCACCTTGGGTAATATCCCCAAAATCAATTGATTTCTCTTTGAATGTAATCGATGCGCCAGATTCCTGAGCATTTGCCTGAAAAGCAAAAACTAGAGCAACTAGAGTAAATAAAACGCTTAACTTTTTCATGATTATAGAATGTTTAGATCTTTTTTTCTTTTTCAAATCAACAAACGAATATACGCTGCTTTGAGTTTAAATAAGAGAAAATGATGCCAATTTTAAACTCTTTGGCGCATCCCATTTGCTAAAATCAGTTAAAATCATCCTCATTTTTTGGCTTGAAAAAGAATAGTTGATCAAAGTTAACTAGATACAATTCTTCCGTAGCTCTCGTAATCGCAGTATAGAGCCATCGTGCGAAATCTCTGTCGATTTGATCTTCTGGAAGATATCCCTGGTCTACAAAAACTGCTTTCCATTGCCCTCCTTGTGCCTTATGACAGGTCAAAGCATAAGCAAATTTGATTTGAAGTGCATTTAAGTAAGGATCCTTTTTTATTAATTCCTGCCGCTCTACTTTACTCGCTACATCCGCATAATCTTCCGAAACCTGTCGGTAAAGCTCGCGATATTGATCTCGAGTCAAAGAGGGACTTGGAGAATGAAGCGTATCCAAAATCACTTTGGCCTCAAAGTGTGGCTCAGCCGGATAATCCAATAACCTCAGTTCTAAAGTTGCAAATCTGAATCCATAGAAGTCTTCGAAATTCCGAATCTTCATCACTTCAGCCATATCGCCGTTTGCCAAAAAATTCACATGATCTGATTCTGACATGTAGGTGTAATTGTTTTTGACAATCATGAGCAAATCTCCAGAGCTTATTTCGTCATCAAAAAAATGGATGACTCTACGGATATATTGATTGTATTGGACGGCAGATTTATTGGAACGAGTGACAATCGTGGTATTTTCTGTTCCATATTTTTCATAGGCATATCGCAAGCCATCCTCCAGTCGTTCTCCTGTCATTTTGAAAATATCCGGAAAACTCTTGGTTGCTAATTGGATTGCCGGCTTTTCTTGCTTCAATTGATCTCGAAGATTAGTCGCATTGTATAAAATCCCTGACTCCAATTTCTGACGCATTACCTCTGTCAGTTCAATATGATCAGCATCTAATCTAAAGTGTCTTAATAGGTAATTAGCTTCCAAAGCGGGACTAAACTCACTCCCAACAGGTGGAAGCTGTGCTGTATCCCCTACTAAAATCAACCGATTGCCAGCACCATGAAATACAAAACTTATTAAATCACCCAATAAATTCCCAGCCATTCCACCATCATCAGATAGCATCGAGGACTCATCCACAATGAACACTGTGTCTTTATAATAATTCTTTTGAAGGATAAACCCTCCACTCAAGGAGCCATCCTCTCCTTTTGGTTTATATATGATCTTATGAATAGTATAGGCTGCCCTTCCACTGTAATTGCTCATTACTTTCGCAGCCCTTCCTGTAGGCGCTAATAATAATGAACGCATCGAAAGTTTAGGAAGGGATTTGACCAAAGCAGAAATCACAGAGGTTTTACCTGTTCCTGCATATCCCCTTAGAACAAAAGTTGGTTTTGATTCCGCAGGTAATGCGAGATAATGGTCCATTTTCGAAAAAAAATCTGCTTGACCCAGCGTTGGAGTAAAAGGAAAATTAGCTGCAAGTAAATGTGAGGGCTTAATGGAAGGCTCCTTATCTTTGGTCATACCACGAATGTAAATGGCAAAGGATAAAATCAGCAAGGAAATCGAATCAAAGTTTGGAAATCAACTACGAGTAAGAGTAAATGGTATCCTAATCGAGAATCAAAAAATCCTAATGATCAAACATTTGATGGGGAATAAGAAAGTATTTTGGTCTGTGCCTGGTGGAGGAATGATTTATGGTCAAAAAGCAGAAGAAAACTTGGTTCGGGAATTTTTTGAGGAGACAGGATTAAAAATTACCGTAGAAAAATATTTATTTGTTCATGAATATTTAAATCCTCCACTTCATGGCATGGAACATTTTTTTGAAATCAAAAAAAATGGTGGATTCGAATCATTAGGCACTGATCCTGAGCTACTTTTAGAAAATCAAATTTTGGCAGAAATGAAATGGATGAGTATTGAAGACCTCCAATCATTGCCAAAAGAAGCCCTTCATCAAATCTTTTGGAGAATTAAATCGCTCGATGACCTAGTATTGTTGCGAGGATATTTTAATTTTGAAAATAATTCTCTAAAATAGCACGTTTTAAAAACCTTCAACCTTACCCAGATTTTAAAATTTTAGCAAAATGAATTTATCAAAAGTACTATCCTTAGTGTTCTTCGTAGTCGCAATTGGTCTTGGATACCTTCTATGGAAGGGTGTCGATGATGTGGTAGAGGAAGAGAAAAGAATTGCATTATTTGAGGCAGCTATAATCGAAAAGCTTCAAATGCTAAGAGATGCGCAATTGGCTTATCAAGCTTCTAATGGAGCTTATGCAAACAACTGGAATGACCTAAAGAAATTTATCTCAGAAGGGAAAATCTGGATTGTACAACGAACAGAAACTACTAAACTTCTTGAATATGGAAAAGAAGAAATCACGGTAGAATTTGACACACTTGGTTCTGTTACTGTGATCGACTCTCTATTCAATGACCGAAAGTATCCAGATTTTAATTTGGAAGCTTTGGCAGTTGTTCCAGGTTCTGGAGGAAAAATGTTTGAGTTTTTCGCAGATAAGGTTGAGCGAAATCAATACGATGTAAACGTATTTGAAATTAGAGACCCTGCTCCAATCAATCCAAATAGAAGATTAAATAATAACGAAAAAGCTTTGAAAGTTGGGTCAAGAACTGACGCATCCACTGAAGGTAACTGGAAATAAAAACCAGAATTTTGGAAAACAAGCTTACAGTATTTAAAAGTGACAGATTTGATTTGCAAGACGCATCTTATCTGTCACTTTTTTTATATCCCAATTCCATTCAAATTTTTGCCAAGGATAAAAACGAGTCTAACCTCTGCATTCATTCCTATCAAGACATTGATGCTTCACAGTTGGAGAAATTAATTCTCTCTGATCCACTTTTACGACTAGATTTACCTGCACAGGTTTTTGTCCATTCACCAAATTTCTCACTAGTCCCTGGGATGCTTTACCAGCAAGGAAAAGAGGATGTCTATTTGGAATTTGCCGGATCCAAAGAAGAAAACCCATTTTATTTTACCACTGCCCTTGATAGTAATAACCTCCAAGTTGTTTCCTCTATTTCTGGAAAATTAAATAAAACATTGAACTCTAGGTTCTCAGAACTCAGCTATTACCATGGGTCTGTTTCTATATTATCTTATTTATTTAAGGAGCGATTCAATTTACTTGGACAAGAAATATTGGTTTACATTTTTGAAAAAAAGATGTACGCAGCAGCATTTACAGATCAGGAATTAAGCGTTTTCAACTTGTTTCAAGTGGAAGGTTTAGATGATATTCTTAAATACATCTTTATCTTAATCAAACAGCTTGAATTTGACTCAAACCATGTTCGTGTAAGTGTATTCAACTCTAATGGAATAAAAGAAATCGGGTCTGATTGGGGGAAATCTTATTTTAAAAATTTCAGATTAATAGAAGCTTCCGCAAATCAGAATTATACGCACGGATTTAAAAATCTTAAACAATTGAATCTATTCGAAATAAATTGGCAATACTGCTAAGCTATGAAGAAGATCGCCATTTTTCCCGGATCATTTGACCCCTATACACTTGGACATCATGATATTGTGATCCGAAGTCTGGCACTTTTTGACGAAGTGATCATTGGTATTGGATACAACTCTAGTAAGAAAAACAGGTATTTTGATATCGATATGATGGTCGGAAAAATGGAAGAAGTCTATCAAGATACCAATCGAGTGAAAGTGATCGTGTATAATGAATTGACATCCACCCTAGCGAAAAAACACAACGCGAATTTTTTAATTAGAGGACTTCGGAATACGACGGATTTTGAATACGAGAATACCATCAGTCAAATGAACCGTTACCTTAATGATGAACTGGAAACCGTATTCTTAATCACTTCACCTAGATTCGCCGCTATCAGTTCTACCGTAATTCGGGAAGTTCATAAATTTGGTGGAGATGTAAGTGAATTTCTACCTTACAAGCTTTGAGCTTTAAGATGTGATTTCAGGAAATTCTTAAATAAATAGCGCATAGAGGGATAGGAGTTTACCAAAGCGATTTTTGCATCTGCTTCAAAAAACCATCGAATATCCTCGATTCCTTCCTCCCGCTGTGGAGTCATCTTTTCATCATTGACACAATCCATTGCAAACCAATAGGTCTTTTTGAGGATACTTTTCCGATTTTGGGTATAGGTATGCCAAGTCTTTACGATTGGTTTTCCAGCTTTAACCTTTATCGCACATTCCTCTTCGACTTCTCGAAGGGCACATTGGATCGGGGTTTCGCCTTTATCGAATTTCCCCTTTGGGAAATCCCATTTACCAAGCCGGTAGATTAAGAGTATTTTTTCCTTTTTTGTCACAATTCCACCAGCAGCCTTTATCGTTAGAAACCTGCTCTTGACAAACTTCTTTAATGCCGACTTATCCTTGGTAACCAAGGTGATTGAATCTAATTTTTTTAGTTTTCTGGTACGAAGCGTATAAAGTAAGCTCAAAATAATATCATGAGATGGTTCATGAATGAGTACATCATCCTCCCAATAAACCTTTGCAGGAAGTGAATCCGTCGGGAAATAAATAGACTCAAAATTCCGCTTAGGATCTAATTCGTCATAACTAATCAGATCAAGCGGCTTGTCATTCACAAAAATTCTCATGTTCGATTCAGTGGTCGGCTCAATGGATGAAATCAAAAATGCATATTTTTTTCAGTTGCCACAACCTTAGCCAAACTTAATCGCTTATTTTTGAATCATGGAAATTTTAGATCAAAATGTAGCAGCGGAAGTCGCTGATAAATTATTGGAAATAGAAGCAATCAGACTCCAACCCAACAAACCCTTTACTTGGGCCTCAGGTTGGAAATCTCCCATCTATTGCGATAATAGACTCGCACTCTCCTATCCTAAAGTGCGATCAATGATCAAAGAAAACTTAATCAAAAGTATTCAACATTACTTCCCAAATGCTGAAGCAATCGCTGGAGTAGCGACAGCTGGAATTCCGCAGGGAGCGCTTTTAGCAAATGACTTAGATCTTCCATTCATCTATGTAAGATCAAAACCAAAAGGACATGGGATGGAAAATATGATTGAAGGTAAAGTCGTTCCCGGTCAAAAAGTAGTTGTCATAGAAGATCTCGTATCGACTGGTGGGAGTTCTTTGAAAGCAACTCAAGATCTTAAAGATGCTGGTTTTGAAGTATTGGGTATGGTTGCGATTTTCAGCTATGGATTTGATATCGCATTAAAAAACTTTGAAGAGGCTGCTGTAAAATTGGTCTGCTTGAGTCATTACGAAGCCATGCTTCCTCAGGCCCTGCGAAGAAATTATATCCAAGATGACACACTTAAATCTTTGGCAGCTTGGCGAACTGATCCTGCAAACTGGCAACCTTGAAAATAAAAAAAGCGGCGAGCCGCTTTTTTTATTTCTTAAATAGTCCAATCGAACCGCCGACCCAATCTTTGTCTTTATTGAATTTGACACCGATCATCTCTCCTCGACTTAATCTGGATAGATTACAGACAAATTGAGGATTCTCTTGATCTTTTGGCCAAAGTGCAAGCATTCTTACCTCAACTTTAATTTCTCCGTCAGGCGCTTTAATAACTGGCTTATAATGAACTTTCTTTTGCAGGATATATAAATCTTTTTCTTTCACCGACTGAATTGCTTCTGGGGTCACATGAAAAACAACACCTGTTCCAGAAAAGGAGAATAGCGGCTTCAACACATAATTCTCTAAGTCAGTTGGAATCTTGTCCAATTCACTTAGCAATTTTGTCTCAATGAAATAGTCACCTTGTAAGTATGGTAGAATGAACTTTGAAATACGGGTGTACCAATTTGGATGTCCGGCCCACTCTACATCCAATTCTTCCTGAAAACTAAATTCCAACTGAAGATCATTTCTCAAGTCCAATTCATCAAAGATTACACGGTTGTAGATTCGCTTGATTCGAATTTTCTCCCCTGCATCATTTCGATAAAATAATGCCTTGCCTTCTTTGATAATTTTGGTAACACAGATAAATGGAATCCCGATATCCCTTCGACAATAGTAGAAATCTATTTTGGTGTTTTGCTTCTCAGGCTCGATTTCAAGTAATATTACTTCTGATTCCTGATATCCATTCAAAATGACTTTCTTCAACAGATCGAAATAATTTGACTCATCGATTCCATCAAAAAAAGGAGTATAATCTTCCAGAAATGGGTAATGTGATCTAAACTTTTGGAATAGGTCAAATTGAAAATTGAAGATGGAAGGGAAACCCTGCACTTCAATCAATTTGGGGACTATTTCACCATTTTCTTCACATATTCCAAAATCAACCGCAAGAAATTCGGTATGCAAATCTTCATTTGGTACCTCCGTATTTAAATCAATTGCCCGTTGAGTAATGTCTTTAAAATCTGGTCTTTTAATAAAATCGACGACCTGATTACTAGCTTCCAACAATTGATTCTTAAGTTTTTCAGGAATAAAAAATGGAGTCTCCGCAATTCGAAATGTCGGTGAAAAACCAAAATCTGAAGCTACATCTTTTAAAAACGCCTCATATTTTTCGGCTGTAAAGTTCTTGTTAAACTGACTTCTGATATCGGTGATCATAAAACACTCAGCTGTTGTGATTCCTTTACTTTTCGAATGGAGTTTTCTAGAAAATCCGGGATAAAGGTTTCATTTGTCTTTAGAATTTTATCATCGTCGACCAAGTGTTCGATCATTGCTCGGAACTTCACTTTTCCTTTAGCAGCGATAACTTTATCCTTCACTTCAGCCTTTTTAAGGTGATTCAAAAAGCTTATTGGGTCAGCTTCCGGGTGAAATTGAGTACCTACCATCTCATCCGAAAATCGAATAGCCATGATCGCACGCTCATATTCTACGTGGTCACGGATCTTTTCCAAAGCAATAATCTTAGCGCCTAGGAACTTAAATTTCTTATGATCCGGCTGAACAACCTGATAATCTCTCGAGTCAACCGCCCAAAATGGATTTTCTAAGTTTTGCAATAACCGATCATGCTGCCCATCTGCTGTTTTATGAACAGACATCACACCAAATGATGTAGACTTTCGCTGCGTCAATTGCCCCAGCCCAAAATGTCTACAAGCCATCTGAAATGAATGACAAATAAATAAGATGTACTTTTTTTGATGATGGTTTTGATTCCAAATCCACAAGTGATCAATGAAATCGAAGTATTTCAAATCCCAATTTCCATCCCCTTCCAGTGGATTTCCTGGACCTCCAGAAGAGATATAAATATCATAATCCCGAACCTCTGGGATTTCCGCCTTTTGACGGACATCAAATACTTTATAATTTATCTGGCCCTCGAATCGCTCCACAATCTCCCTGATACAACGCATGCCTTGATTAGGCTCTCCGTTGTTCATGTCTAATATGGCCAGGTTTAATTTTTTCTTTCCCACTTTTAAATCAAATTTTTAAGCGTATTCTCTAATCCTGTAGCTTCTTTAGATTCCTTCAGTAAATTTCGAAGTGATCATATCCACCACTTTGGTCAAATCTTGGGTTTTTTCAAAAACAGCAAGTTGCTGATCTGCACCTGTTCCATTTTTGAAGATTTGATGCACATAATCAATTTCATTTCTACTGCCCAATTCATCTACCACATCATCCACAAACTCCAAAAGCTCATGAATTAATTCCTGTGTAGGGACTTCGATTTTTCTTCCAAAATCAATCAATTTCCCTTCAATTCCATTTCTTGCCGCTCTGAATTTATTCTCTCTGATTAGCGCTATTCGGTAAATATTGAAACTTGTATTACTCATTAAAAGCTTATACAATTTCGCTACTACAGCTTGAATAATTGCGACGATACAAATGGTCTCATCTACTGTAAGACACATGTCGCAAATCCGAAATTCTATGGTACTGAAAAAGGGGTGAATCCTAAGATCCCACCAGATTTTCTTTGGATTATCAATACAATTCGTCTTAACCAATGTCTCCAAATAATTGTCATAAGACTGAACTGAATCAAAATATTCAGGAAGACCTGTTCGAGGGAATTTTGCAAAAACCTTTGCGCGAAAAGCTTTGAAACCTGTATTTCTACCTTCCCAAAAAGGAGAATTAGTAGTCAAAGCATAAATATGGGGTAGAAAATAACAGGCCTGATTCATTAGTTGAAGTGCAGTATCCCGATTATCAATCCCTACATGGACATGCAACCCAAAAATCAGGTTAGATCGCGCGATGTCTTTCAACTCGTCAACGATATTGTGGTAGCGAGGATCATCGGTAATCTCTTGATCTTGCCATCTGGAGAAGGGGTGTGTACTTGCAGCACCCACAAGTAACCCTTGATTTCCAGCTAATTCAGAAATCTTATTTCGAAGAAACGAGACTTCTTTTCTAGCCTCTGCTACATTTTGACAAATATTTGTCCCAACTTCTACTACAGATTGGTGCATTTCTGCTTTGACCTGTTCATGCAGGGAAATCTTACCTCCCTCCACAATCTTTGACATATGAGAACGAAGGTCTCTCGTCACCGGGTCAATAATTTGGTACTCCTCCTCTACTCCTAAAGTGAATTTTGGAAGTTTTTTCAACAGTGCAGCCATTGTAGTTTTAATATAGATTTAAAATCTTTTCCCAGAATTAACGGAATCTCGCATGAAAGTACCCCAAGTCAAATTCGTCTTACCTGGCTTTTGTGCTTTTGCATAAGTGATCGCCATTTTTGCAGCTTCTTCTACCACCCAATCAAAATTCTCCTGACCTACTGAATTCACATCTGCATCCGGGGCAGGATTTCCAAAGTCAATCGCATAAGGAACACCATCTTTCACGGCAAATTCAACGGTATTAAAATCATACCCCAGTCCTTTGCAAAGACGTAATGTATAATCTTTTACCGTAGCCAGTAATTTCTTTGATGAAGGCGGACGGTCTACCACATAGCGTAAGTGATGGGGATTTCTCGGCTCATACGGCATTATCTTGACAGCCTTACCACCAAGACAATAAACTCTAAAGTATTCTTCAAATACTATTTCCTCCTGAAGAAGCATGACCAATTGACCAGTTTCTGGATGTGTTTTGAAGAATTCCTCTTTATCCTCCAAGCGGTACACATTTTTCCAACCACCACCTGCATAAGGTTTCATATAAGCGGGAAAT
Organism: Algoriphagus sp.; assembly: GCA_024642365.1. GTDB lineage: Bacteria > Bacteroidota > Bacteroidia > Cytophagales > Cyclobacteriaceae > Algoriphagus. The sequence continues at coordinate 2,236 of JAHEBE010000007.1, read as the reverse complement.
CCAACATAATTAAATATTCCTTCCCAGTCTAGTGGTGCTTTCAAATTTCTAAACGATTTGGCAGTGGTATCATCTGGATGCTTAGCAGAAGGCAAAATCACCGTTTTTGGAAGTGGAACTCCAAGCTGATCAGCAAGTGCATTATTGAAAAATTTATCATCTGCACTCCACCAAAATGGATTATTGATTACAGCTGTACCTGTTAGGGCGGCATTTTTTAAGAAAGCTCTGTAAAAAGGCACATCCTGTGATATCCTATCAATAATTACCGCATATTCAGAAAGTTGATTTTGAATGACTTTATCGATCATTACAGCCTCAGCAATAATACCTTTCTCTCCTTTTTGATTTACCCGATCGATAAATGCCTGAGGAAATGTGTCCTCCATTCCGAATAGTATTCCTATTTTTTTCATAATTAGTTGAATTATTCCCGGTTAATTAAATTTAATACGACTGAGGTAGTGTGGAAACATTGTTTTCCAAACTGGCCAATCATGATTTTGATTTTGTCTGACGTCCAACCAGTGGTTTATATTTTTAGACTTAAGCGTCTCATGCATTTTCAAATTAGCATCCAAACAAATATCCCAATTAGAAGTACCCAAAACGATGTCCATTCGCCACAATTCTTGATCGTGAAGATTTGGAAGGTATTCCAATGGGTTATTGTAATAGATATCATCGTGCTGGTATCCATCCATAAAACTCCGGATATCAAAAGCCCCAGACATGCTAAAACAATGGCTAACATAACCTGGATGCCTGAAAGCAAAATTAACTGCATGATACCCCCCAAAACTACAACCTGCCATAACCACTTTTGCCATTGAGGTATTGAGGCGAATTCGCTCGACTACTTCATGACAAATCATTTTATCGTATGCCACATGATTTTGAATCCGCTGATGAGGGTGGATATTTTTATTATAAAAGCTATCAGCATCGTTACTTTCAGGACAATAGATCTGGATTAATCCCTGCTCGATATACCATTTGGCAGATTCGATTAAACCCATGTCTCTGTTTTCATGAAAGGAACCCTTTGAAGTAGGAAACAAGACAACTGGATATCCTGCATGGCCAAAGCAAAGCATTTGAACATCTCGCTGTAAATGAGGTGAAAACCACTTAAAGTATTCTTGTTTCATTGGAATGAATGATAAAGGGGATAATGCCTAAAATTTGAGCATCAAAGGTCTTACTTATTTACTTGAAAGCCAAAGAAGATGTCAAATACATCAATTCCTAAAACTCACAAAATACCTCTCCGATCCTTTGAGAATAATCTTTTTAAAGCCCCTACAAAAACTACTAAAACTAGGATGCCAACACAAATCCATTTTGCACTGGTAAAAAAGGAGGCGACAAAGCCAAAAGCAGGTGAATAGACAGGGAAAATATTTACTAAAATAAAAACAGCTACGTTTTCTAAAAGGTCAAATCCAAGTATACCAAAACAGATAATTTGAAACCGGTTGTCTTTCCATAAGAAATTTAAAAGTTGAATAAAAAGTAAGGAATAGATGACCATATAAGGGATATCAAAAATCAATAGGCAAGTGATATAGTCAGATCGCCTTGATTCACCCATTTCTTGAAGGCTTTGGTAGGCCTCTTGAGCAGAATAGGCAAACTTCAAATCAAGCACCAGTTCCGGAGGCATGGTCTGCTTCATTAAGGAATTGAAGACTATAAAAAGAACAACTAATAAAATGGTACTACTACCTTTTAGAAGAAAGTTGGAATTATTTAACATGATAAAAGAAAAAATAAGTGGAAAAAAATGAATTTTTTACCTTACAAAAGTATTGGAAATTTTATATAAATAAATTGAAAAGCAATAATTTTTACTTAAAAGGGCAAAAATACTAGTATAAACGAATGTAATATTACTCTTTAGGAAACCACTTAGCATACATGGGATAATTTTTGGCTGTCCTTAAAATTACTTCTTCCATTTCTGGCCCAATTTCCTTTACTTTTTTTGCTGGCATCCCTGCATAAATTGAATTCGCTTCTACAATAGTATTTGCCAATACCACTGCGCCTGCTGCGATGACTGATCCTGAATGGATGATTGCACCATCCATCACGATGGCTCCCATTCCAATTAAAACTCGATCATGAATCGTACATCCATGGACCACTGCGTTATGAGCAATCGAAACTTGGTTTCCAATGTAGGTTCCTGCCTTTTTGAAGGTACAATGGATTACTGCACCATCTTGAATGT
>JAHEBE010000125.1 GCA_024642365.1 Algoriphagus sp. | reverse complement strand
CAAGTTGAAGCCATGACCATGGTAGCAGCTCAAGTGATGGGAAATGATGTGGCGATTTCTATCGGAGGTTCGAATGGACACTTTGAATTGAACGTTTTCAAGCCTTTAATTGCCGCTAATTTCCTGCAATCGGCTCGATTAATTGGAGATGCCTGCGTCTCTTTCAATGACAACTGTGCTGTTGGAATTGAACCTAATGCTGCTATGATTCAGCGACACTTGGAAAATTCCTTGATGTTGGTCACAGCTCTGAATCCACATATCGGCTATGAGAATGCAGCAGCCATTGCTAAGAAAGCGCATAAAGAAGGAAGTAGCCTTCGAGAAGCAGCTATTGGTCTTGGCTTATTGACTTCTGAGCAATTTACCGAATGGGTAAAACCAGAAGACATGACGGGAAGCTTGAAATAAGCTTACCTTTAAAAACTAAAAGGCTGCTTTATTGAATTAAAGCAGCCTTTTTTTATGTTTCTGAACTTAAGATTCGTCTTGAACGCTTTCGTTTGCAGTGAATGGATTTGACTTTCGAAGTAATCCTTCAGGCAATTCCCCCTCTGTACTGGCGACAACGGTGGTTACAACCACGTCTCCTGTTACGTTAACAACCGTCCGGAACATATCAAGGATTCGATCTGGAGCCATAATCAAGGCAATACCAGCAGCAGGAACACCGATCGACTCCAATACTACGATCAACATAATCAATCCTGCCCCAGGAACTCCTGCAGATCCAATGGCGGCCAAAGTAGAGGTCAAGACAATCATTAATTGCTGTGAAAAAGAAAGCTCCATTCCCAAAGCCTGCGCAATAAATACCGCTGCAACACTTTGATACAAACTGGTACCATTCATATTAATCGTCGCCCCAAGTGGGAGGACAAAAGAGGAAATTTCCTCTGAAACCCCTAATTCTTCCTCGGCGATTTTCATCGTCACAGGTAAAGTTGCCGAACTTGAGGAGGTTGAAAATGCCAAAAGCTGAGCAGGTCGAATACTTTTGAAAAATTGCAAATATGGTACCCGAGTAAAGCTTTTGAGCAAAATCGGATAGATCACCAACATCATCAAAAACAATCCGCTCAATACAATTAAGCTATATTTCAAAAGTGCAAATAGTAGATCAAAAGCCGAGTCAGGATTGTCTCCAGCTATTTCTACGATCAGTGAGGCCATTAGCGCAAACACCCCATAAGGAGCAATCAACATGATGTAATTCACAATCTGGATAATCACATCATTGAATCCATCAAAAAAAGCTATGACTGGAGCAGCCTTACTTTTCGGAATCTGGAGTAATGCGATCCCTGCAATGATGGCAAAGAAAACTACCTGAAGCATGGCCGCATTATCTGTAGTGGCCATAAAGAAGTTTTCAGGAACCATATCTACGATGGGCTGAAGCGGACTTTGCTCTTGAAACTTGGCAGCAGCATCAGATTTTTTACTGACGTCCCCTTCATACAGCGCCATCAAACTTTCTCGCGTTTCGACAGGAAGACTTTTGCCGGGCTTAAACACATTCACTAAAGTAAGACCTATTGTGATGGCGACGATCGTAGTAAGGATAAAGGTGAAAATGGTTTTTCCTCCAATTCGGCTTAGCTTTGAAATATCTCCCAGATTAGAAACTCCAATGATCAAAGAAGCCAAAACCAAAGGCATGGCGATCATTTTTAATCCATTGATAAATACAGTTCCGATGGGTTTGATGTAGTCTATCGTCCAAGAACTAGGGATATCAGTACGGATAACGATCAGTCCAAAAGCCAATCCAAGCACTAGGCCTGCAATAATCTGTGTATGTAAAGGTATTTTTTTCAGCATGGGTAAGGGTTTAAATATCTTGCAGTTTATTGGTTTTTGACAACAAAAGATAATCTGCGATGACTAAAGCTGCCATCGCTTCCACGATCGGTACAGCTCGCGGAACTACACAAGGATCATGACGGCCTTTTCCAGAAACAGTCACTGCTTCACCTGCTTCATTTACGGAAGCTTGATCTTTCATAATTGTTGCCACTGGCTTGAAAGCTACTCGAAAATAAATATCTTCTCCGTTGGAGATGCCGCCTTGAATCCCTCCAGAATAATTGGTTGAGGTTTTTACTTTGTCTCCTTCTTTCACGATGGCATCGTTATGGTCAGAGCCACGCATGGCCACTCCTTCGAAACCACTTCCATATTCAAAGCCTTTGACCGCATTAATGCTAAGCATAGCTTTCCCTAACTCAGCATGTAGTCGGTCAAAAACAGGTTCGCCAAGGCCCGAAGGAGTGTTTTTGATCACGCAAGAAACTACTCCCCCAATCGTGTCCCGATCTAAACGAACAGCATCGATCAAAGCAATCATGGCATCAGCAGTCTCTGGATCTGGACATCGTATGATGTTGTTTTCGGCTTCCGCCAAATCTAATGTCTTATAATCTTTGGTTAGTTTCAGCTCCCCAACTTGAGATACGTAAGCTTGAATCTGAATTCCTTTGGTAGCTAAAAATTGCTTGGCAATTGCGCCACCTGCTACACGAGCAGCAGTTTCTCGAGCGCTGCTTCTCCCTCCACCACGGTAATCTCGAATTCCATATTTTTCAAAATAGGTGAAATCGGCATGTGATGGACGAAATTTGTCAGCGATATGGGAGTAATCTTTTGATTTTTGATCCGCGTTTCGAATGACTATACCGATGGGTGTACCCGTACTTTTCCCTTCAAAAACTCCCGAGAGAATTTCGATTTCATCCTCTTCTTTTCGCTGTGTGGTGATTTTGGATTGACCAGGTTTTCGACGCTGCATTTCAGCGACAATCTGATTTTCATCGATATCCAATCCTGCAGGACATCCTTCGATGACTACTCCTAAAGCTACTCCATGAGATTCTCCAAACGTGGTGATTTTGAATAGCTTCCCAAATGAATTCCCCATTATTTTTTCCTTAAAATCAAAATTGCCAGCAATACCATTGATGCCAGCAAAAAGATATTAATTGCTGTGGTAAAGTAGTATATATATTGCTCGTTTAAAAACCTGTTGTCTTCGATCCCAATTCGATCATAAAGCCCCCCTAAGCGTTGGGATGAAATCGCCTCATTGGTTTTACTCTCTCCCACCACTTTAATAATTGCGGCAGATTTAAGTGTATCATATACTGCACGAGCCGGATCAAAATAAATCCACTCAAAGTTTTTCTCCAGATTGTAATCCCCAGATTCGGTAAAGGTGATGTAATAATTAAAATCCTTAATGCCCGATACCCGACCATATCCACGATTGATCTGTTGTCTTACATTGGGATCAAAAGTGTTGAGGTTGGCAGTAGGTATTCGTTTTGGTGCAGAAACGGCGTTGATATTCCCAACACCTGAGATACCAAAATTATAATCAAAGCCCTGACCTGTTTCGACCTCCACAGAAGTGATATTTTCCCGAAGTTGAAATTGCCCTACACTCACTTCATTTTTCAAGGGATGCGGTGGCAAAGGAATAACGGAAATTGTTTTTGGGCTGGAATAGAAGGTCTTAAAATCCTCTTGCCTGTTAGCTCCAAAGAAGGTGGGATTTTTTGCCACTTTGTATTTAATCATTTCCCAAGGAATCCTAGGGATTTCGATTTTCCCCTCAGAAAATGGAAAGAAAGTGGCCTCATACACTTTAAATTTTGTCCAAACCTTCCCGTTGATTGTCACTTGCTCCGGTTCAATATTGCTGATATTGAAGTTTTCCTCCCATGCATTCGCTGGCTTGATTTTTTTCAAAATAGCATCCAATTGCTTTCCTGGTTCATAAAATTGAAGCGGAGCCTGATTTGCCTCGGACATAAAAAAGGCCAAGCTCAGGTTAAACCCTTCTCCTTGATAAATCTTTTCTTTATCCACTGTCACCGAAAAGAAAGCATCGTCTTCCAACTCGACAAATTCTGGTTGCTCAGCAGGTGACCTTCCGAAAAAATCAGCAAATGGGTCAAAGCCGGCTCCACCTAGACCGCTTGAATTTACAGCATCGCCCACAACGATTCGTTTACCAGCAGAGGAGTAAGCGGCACCGTTGATATTGATCTCAAAATTTGACAAGGTGAAATTTCCTTTTCGAGTTGGCTTATAGTATTGAATGATACTATTGGAGCTACTCATTTGTCCATTGATCAGGTTCATGGAGGAAGACTGCGAGATCCCTTGTTTTTGAAATCCAGTTATCTCAGGAAACTGATCATAAGATTTGATTTTCTCATTGGACAAGGTTACCTTGATAGTGAAGGTTTCATTCAATCCTATCTCACCGGGACCTAACTCGATATCCACTTCTTGGGAATAGGCCAGCCCAACAAATAGGAAAGAAAAACATACGAAAATGAAACGGGTGATCGTTTTATTCATAGTTGCGAAAATAGCGATTATTCTATTCTTTTAATTTCTAAAATAACGCAACATCCATGGAAAAGCCTTCGTATGGAAACTTAAATTCAGTTAATTAACCCTAAACTCTTTAAACTATGATAGAATACGTCAAGACCATTTTAGAAAAAGTAAGCTTTTCGAGATATCTGTTTGAACGGGAGCTTAGAAAAGGACTTCGGTTAATTTTACCTTCTGAAGTCCAGGACTTTAAAGACTGGTGTTACACAATGTTTGGGAAGGTTCATGAATCCATTCTCAATCGATATTTTCAACTTGCGATCTAAAAAAAAGCCTCGATTTATTAAAAATCGAGGCTTTTTTCATTTAATTATTTTTACAAATTATTCCCTAGTTGCAAAGTCAGGATAAGCTCTCATGGAATGTTCATTGATATCCAATCCTTCAGTTTCTTCTTGCTCGTCTACTCGGATTCCGATTGTCTTTTTCAAGGTGAAGAAAATTATCCAGGCAAAAGCCACACAGAAGACTCCCACAGCTCCAATTCCGATCAACTGAGAAATCACCTGGTTCATTCCTGCTAGGTCACCAAATAGCCCTACTGCCAAGGTGCCCCAAATTCCTCCAACTAAATGGACTGAAATCGCCCCAACAGGATCATCGATCTTTATTTTATCAAAAAATACTACTCCAAAGACTACTAAGCCCCCACCAACAAATCCAATGATAGCTGATTCGCCTACTCCCATTTGATCAGCACCTGCGGTAATTCCAACCAAGCCTGCCAAAATACCATTGAGAACCATGGTAATATCATAGGTCTTAAATTTCAAATATGAAATAATCAAAGCTCCAAATGCTCCAGCGGATGCTGCTATAGAGGTAGTGACAAAAACTTTAGACACAAGGCCTGGGTCAGCACTTAGCACCGAACCTCCATTGAATCCAAACCAACCGAACCAAAGTAGGAACACGCCGATAACTGCCAATGGAATATTATGTCCAGGGATTGCCTTCATTCCTGTCGGAGTATATTTCCCAATTCTTGGGCCGAGGAGGTAAGCGCCAATCAAGGCTCCCCAACCACCCACAGAGTGCACAATGGTCGATCCTGCAAAATCATAAAAAGGAGTTTCCAATGCATTTAAGAATCCTCCTCCCCACTTCCACATACCTACAATAGGATAGCAAATTGCCACATATAGAATTGAGAAGGTGATGAATGGTCCGAGCTTGACACGCTCAGCCACTGCGCCGGAAACAATAGTAGCAGCTGTGGCAGCAAACATGGCCTGGAAAATGAAATCAGTGAAGAAAGTGTAACCTGCATTATAATTGCTGGTATCCCATCCTTCTGGAAGGGGAAGTCCAAATCCAGCAAATCCGAAGAATGCTCCGGCATAATCTGCTCCTGGGTACATTAAATTGAAGCCTACAAAAGCATAAGTCAGGAGGCCAATTGCAGGAATGATAGTGTTTTTAAATAGGATGTTTACAGTGTTTTTGGATCTGGTCAATCCAGCTTCCAAGCTGGCAAATCCTAGGTGCATGATGAAGACCAAAATGGTCGCGATCATCATCCAGAGGTTGTTTACAGTGAATAAATCTTGCATGGATTAATAGGTTCAATAGGTGATTTTTTGAAAAGAATTAAAGGGCTTGCTCGCCTGTATCGCTATTTCGAATTCGGTAGGCTTCGAGCACGTCGAAAACAAAGATTTTCCCATCTCCGATTTCGCCGGTTTTACCTTCGCTGAGAATACATTGGATCACAGCATCTACTAGGTCGTCAGGGGTGACTATCTCCAATTTTGTTCGAGGAATGTAAGCTGGTTCATAGGGTACTCCTCGATACATTTCTTGCCGTGCATGTTCAAAACCCATCCCTTTGATCTCATAGAAGGAAAGGAATTTCACTCCTAATCCAGCAATACATCTGTGGATTTGATCAAAGCGCGAGGTTCGGATAATCGCTTCAATTTTTTTCATATTCTTAATAGGGTTAAGGATTTGTTGAGATTATGGCATGAAAGTAAGTATAAAATTATAAAAAAGTAAATTCATGGTTTTATTTTTACCCTAATACTTGAATTTCTTTATTCATTTTTTCAAAACATGGTACATATAAAACCCTGAATCATGATTTTTTTGATAAAAATTGAAATAATCGGTTAAAAAAATAATTCCCAACAAATTCATTTATCCTTCGATCGACTTGCCCTCCACAGATAAACGAGTAATTTTGCTGCCGTTTAGAAAAATAAAGCATGACTCAGAAACCAACACTCTTAGTATTAGCAGCAGGAATGGGAAGCCGATATGGCGGTAATAAGCAGATCGATGGGTTTGGCCCAAATGGAGAAACCATACTTGAATATTCAATTTTTGACGCTATCCAAGCTGGTTTTGGAAAAGTAGTATTTATAGTCCGTGCCGAAATCCTAGAAATCGCCAAAGAAAAATTCCTACCCAAATTAGAAGGGAAAATCGAAGTGGACTGGGTCATCCAGTCCTTGGACAGTTTTGTGCCAGCAGCCTTGAAGCAGGCCGATCGCGTGAAACCATTTGGCACTGCCCATGCAGTGCTTTGTGCAAAAAATGCCATCAAAGAACCTTTTGCAGTAATTAATGCGGATGATTTTTATGGCAAGGAGGCCTTTACCGTTTTAGGGAAATTCCTCTCAACTGAAGTCAAGCCAGACCTCCATGCAATGGTCGGCTATGCGATCCAAAATGTGCTCTCTGAGCATGGTACAGTAAGTCGTGGCGTTTGCGAAACCAATGCAAAAGGCCAACTCATCGGGATGGTAGAGCGGACTTCGATTGCTCGTTATGGAAATCAGATCCTGAGTAAAGGCGAAAACGAAACACTTGAAATAGCCGAAAACACACCTGTAAGTATGAATTTCTGGGGATTCCATGCTGATGTTTTTACTGAAATCGAACGGATGTGGAATGAATTTCTCCCTGCAAATCGAGAAAATCTAAAATCTGAATTTTATATCCCGACAGTTGCAAATAATCTAATCCAGGAAGGCAAGGCGGCTTTTGAAATTTTGGAAGGCGGCAAAGTCTGGTTTGGCGTTACCTATACCGAAGATAGGCCGGTGGTTATTGAAGCATTGAAGAAGCTTCATGATTCGGGGGAATATCCAAGAGATCTTTGGAAATAAAGAATTAAAGAGGCTACGGCCTCTTTTTTATTTCTTCACGTCGCCCAACTCAAAAAACCTCACCTCCGAATCCATTTCACCAAGTATCTTCTTAGACCGCTCAGGCCGGGCATCTGTCAGGAAGATTTGCCCAAAGGTATGCTTGGAGATCAATTGCATCAGTTGCGCAATTCGCAAATCATCGAGCTTGTCGAAAATATCATCTAATAATAGAAGCGGCTTCTCTCCTCTCGCTTGCTCGAAGATCTGAAACTGTCCTAGCTTCAAAGCAATAATAAAGGACTTTTGCTGACCCTGACTTCCGATTTTTCGGATTGGGTGCTCACCAATCTGAAAGTTGAAATCATCCTTATGAATCCCAGCATTACTGTTTTTGGAAATCAAGTCTTTTTTCCGAAGGCTTAAGAAATAGGAATCAAAGTCGGCTCGCAAGGCTTCTGTCTCATAGGTAATCGTGACTTTCTCCTGACCTTGGGAGATTTCTTCGTAGTCGCGCTGCAGCAAAGGAGCAAGTTCCTGTAAAAGCTCCTGCCTCCTTTCAGCTAATATCTTACTCAATCCAATCAACTCTTTGTCGTATTGATCCAGCAATGTCAAATCTCTTCTTCCAGTCTCTGCAAACTGCTTAAGCAAGGCATTTCGCTGTTTTAAAAAATGGTGGTAACGAATCAGTTTGTCCAAGTAGGCATGATCGAGCTGAGAAATCAGCCCATCAAAAAACTTTCGTCGGCCATCGCTCCCTCCTTTGATCAGCTCGGTATCGTCAGGTGCAATCAAAACCAAAGGGATTAGTCCCACATGTTCGGAAGTCTTATCGAGTGCTTTTCCGTTTTGATAAAGCAATTTTTTCTTCCCCAATTCAAAGGTGCAACGCACTTCTATTTCCTTATCACTTAATTCAAATTGTCCCTTGATAGCAAAGAAATCCTGCTCA
>JAHEBE010000124.1 GCA_024642365.1 Algoriphagus sp. | reverse complement strand
CCGATGTTAGAATTCAAGCGAACAGACGGAATGGATCCTGATTTTTCCCTACTTGTTTCTCAGTTAGATGCTTATTTAGCTGAGAAAGATGGGTTGGAGCACAATTTCTACCATCAATTTAATGGGATATCAGATATTCAGTATGCCCTCGTGGGTTATTGGGATGGCCAGCCGGTGTTATGCGGAGCGATTAAGGCTTTTGGAGAAAATGCGATGGAGGTGAAGCGAATGTTTACGCTTCCTTCTTTTCGAGGGCAAGGATTGGCAGAGAGGTTATTGCAAGAATTGGAATCATGGGCCGCTGAATTAGGGGCAAAGCGCCTAGTTCTTGAAACAGGAAAAAGACAAGTCGAGGCAATACGACTTTATACCAGATGTAAGTTTTCGCCAATTCCCAATTATGGTCAATACATTGGGATAGAAAATAGCTGCTGTTTCGAAAAGCCTATCAGCTAGATAAAACGGGAAGTGTTATTTGAGAATTTTTAGGCCAATTGCCTCGATACCTGATAATTGGTCTTCTCGCATGTATTGGAGAAGGGTTACTTTTTTCGTTCTTGAATCAAGGTCAAAAGGAACGGTATCATACTTCGTTAGGCTATTTCCAAAACCTTTGCCAAGTGGTTTTCCAGATTTAGAATCGAATAAGGGCATATTGATGAGTCGATTTTCTAAAATAGTATTTAGAGAATCTTGACAAATAATCCGGACATAGCAGTTCGAAAACTTATAGGTTTCGTTGAATCGAATTGCCAATAGGCTTTTTCTATTACTTACCTCTACCTCGTTTAATTCAAAATTGATGCTATCAGTCGCGAGCCAAACTCCCGATTCAAATGGTTTAAACTCTTCAAAAACCCGATCTCCTGAACAGGAGTTCAACAGAAATAGCAGGCAAACTAAAAAGATTGCAGGTAGTCTACTCATTGGTGTCGTTACTTGAATTAGGGCCTTGGTTTCTTCTAGGAGGAAATCTTCTTTTACCTTGGGGCTTTTGTTCGCTTTTAGGATTCTCTGTCCCAGGTTTGCTATTTTGGTTTGCCACATTTTGTCTTTGAGGCTTAGTAGTGTTAGCAGTTGGTGTTGGAGCAGGATTATTTTGTGGGTTAGGAGTTTGCTGTTCTCCCTGTGGCCTTGGGTTCCGCTTCTTATTTCGGTTTTTATTTCGACGTTTTTGCTGCTGATCTGGAGATGATTGTCGACTGGAATTTTCCTGATTTTCGTTCTGATTTTCCTGCTTGGATTGCTGTGGTCTTGCTTCTGCTGTAGAATTTCGATTATTTCTCGACTTCTTCTTTTTAGGATTCTTTTTAGCAAATTTTTTATCAAGCATTTCAAGTTCCAATGTTGATTTGGCAGCCAGATCTTCTATATCAGTTGCTTTATCGACTTGCAGGTTGAAAACCTTGATTCCTTTTTCATTTAGCTCTTGGATCTCCTTAACTCGTTCGCAGGAGATGGTGTGCCAGTCATTATCATTGTTGTAGCTGAACCACATGAGTTTTCGGAAGATATCCGTCTTTTGCAATTTCGCTGGACCGGATTCTGTCAATAAGGGGCGATCTACATTTGGGATGTCTTTTATGGCGTCCATGTAGGTGTCCAACTCATAGTTTAAGCAGCATTTTAGGCGGCCGCATTGACCGCTTAGCTTACTTGGGTTGAGTGAAAGGTTTTGATATCGAGCTGCTGAAGTACTTACATTTTTGAAATCTACAAGCCAAGTGGAGCAGCAGAGTTCTCGTCCACAAACGCCAATTCCACCAAGTCTTCCGGCTTCCTGACGAAGACTGATTTGCTTCATTTCCACTCTGATTTTGAATTCTCCAGCAAGGATTTTGATTAATTCCCTGAAGTCAACGCGATCTTCCGCGGAGTAAAAAAATGTGGCTTTGCTATTATCCGCTTGAAATTCAATGTCAGACATTTTCATTTTCAAGCCTAGCTCATCAATGATTTGTCTGCAGCGATATAGACTAGGGATTTCACGATTTTGTGCTTCTCCCCAGCGCTCCATATCTTTTTGGTTGGCTATTCGATAGATTCTAAGAATATTATCATCATCCCTGATTTTTCGCTTCTGCATTTGCAGCCTTACGAGCTCTCCCTGAAGGGAAACATGGCCCACATGATGCCCGCTTGGCACATCGACTACCACTGGATCTCCCGTGTTTAATTGAAGGAAATCCACATTTCTATAATATTCTTTTCGTCCACCTTTGAATTTTACCTCAACGATGTCAAAGTTGTCAATTTGAGGAATTCCCATGTGGCTTAGCCAATCAAAGGAATTCATTTTATTACAATCGCTCGTCCCACAAGTACCGTTACTTTGGCAACCGCCAGTTCCTCCTGAGGAAGTGGAGCACGTACTACATCCAGCCATATATCAATTCACAGGTATTTCCCTGATCAGTTTTGGGTTTATTAACTTATTAATTTAAGGATATCCTTGCCGATATCGCTTCTATAATTTGCCTTATTCCATGAAATTTGATTCACGGTGGCATAAGCATTTGCAAGTGCTGATGAAAGGTCAGGCCCTAAGCCTGTAATGGCTAAAACTCGACCTCCTTGGTTAACGAGTTCATCACGCTCGTTTTTTGAAGTGCCTGCATGGAAGATGACACTATCCGTTACTTCGCTGGGAAGAGAAATCGCAAATCCTTTCTCGTAGGATTCTGGATATCCTCCACTCACCATTACCACTGTCGTTGCATAATGGGAAGCGATTTCCAGTTCATGTGAAGCAAGGTTGCCTGTTCCAATTCCGTTTAATAAGTGTAGGAAATCACTTGAAATACGTGGTAAAACTGCCTCTGTTTCAGGATCTCCCATCCGGACATTGTACTCGATGACATGAGGTTCACCAGCTGTATTCATTAATCCAATGAATAAAAATCCTTTGTAGGGAATACCTTCTTTCCGAAGCCCATCGACAGTGGGCTTGACTACTTTTTCTTCCACTTTTTTCATGAACGCTGCGTCAGCAAAAACTACTGGGCTTACAGCTCCCATTCCTCCGGTATTTAGCCCGGTATCCCCTTCGCCAATTCTTTTGTAATCTTTCGCTTCCGGGAGAATCTTGTAAGATTTCCCATCAGTAGCGACAAAAACAGATAGTTCTATTCCAGTCAAAAATTCCTCGATGACAACTTTTGAAGAAGCCTCGCCAAATTTTTGATCCAAAAGCATTTCTTTTAAAGAGGATTTGGCTTCTTCTAACGAGAGGCAAATCAAAACCCCTTTGCCAGCAGCCAATCCATCGGCCTTCAATACAATTGGTAGTTTTTGTTTTTCTAGGTAGGCGAGGCCTTCGGATAATTCAGCAGCAGTAAATGTTTCGTAAGCTGCTGTAGGAATGTTATTCCTTTGCATGAATCGCTTCGAGAAATCCTTACTTCCTTCCAATCTTGCTCCCATCTCTGAAGGACCCACTATAGGTATCAGCGCTGTTTCCGGGTGATTTTGAAGGTAGTCGACTATCCCTTTTACGAGTGGTTCTTCAGGTCCGACCACCACTAAATGAATGTCCTTTTCTAAAATAAATGATTTGATGCCAGGGAAATCAGTAATTCCAAGGGGAATATTAGTGGCTATGCTAGCCGTGCCAGCATTTCCGGGTGCCACATACAAATTTTCACAATCGTCACTTTGGACGATCTTCCAAGCGAAAGCATGTTCTCTGCCGCCGCTTCCCAATAAGAGTATATTCATTGACTCAATTCAATTTAATTGGCATGATGCGAAATGAATTTGATTCGATAGACCCGCAATTCATCTTCTGCGAAATCTTCATCTTCTAATTCTTCCAAGGCTGCCTTTATATTATCGGTACTTGCAGTCATAAAATAATCATGGAGGATCTCTTCACGCTCATCATCCATGATATGTTCGATGTAGTAATCGATATTTAATTTTGTTCCGCTGTAAATGATTTGCTCAATTTCTTGAAGCAATTCAGCCAAACTTAAATTTAGATTTTCTGCGATTTCATCCAGATCAATCTTTCGATCAATTTGTTGGATGATTGAAATTTTCACCTTTGATCTTGTACCAGAGGATTTAACCACTACGTCAGAGGCGGTTTCGATTTCATTTTCCTCTACGTAATTTTCAATTACTTTCAGGAATGACGCTCCGAATTTAGCGACTTTTCCCATACCTACCCCATTGATTTGTGCGAGTTCTTCGCGGGTAGTAGGATATACTGTTGCCATCTCCTCCAAAGAAGGGTCTTGAAAAATGACATATGGAGGTAAGCCTTTCGATCTAGCTACTTTTTTACGCTCTGCTTTGAGGAGCTCAAATAGTTTCTCATCATAGGCAATCCCTGCATTTATCACCACTTCGGCCTGCTCCGTTTCTACTTGAGCTTCAAAATCATGGTCCTTATACAAGTCAATTTCGAAAGGATTTTCTAGGTATTCTATGCCTCTAGGTGTGAGTTTTAAAACCCCATAGTTTTCAATATCCTTTTCTAAAAAATCCTTGATCATCGCTTGACGGATGACACCGATCCATGATTTCGCAGTTTCATCTGCGCCAGCACCAAAAATTGGGAGCTTATGGTGATTATAACTTTCTACATAATCTGTTTTCTCCCCAACCAATACACTGACGAGGTGATCAAGTCTAAACCGCTCGTTCGTCTGTTTGGCAGCTTCAAGTGCTTTTAGAACTAGTTCCATTCCTTTAAAAGTCTCTCGGTCTCGCTTGCAGTTATCACAGAAGCCGCAATCGTCGTGCATGGTTTCGCCAAAATAATTCAAAATGAATTTTCGACGACAAACCCCTGTCTCGGCATAGGCAGCCATTTCCTGCAATAATATTTTAGCGTTTTCACGCTCTGTTACCGCTTTATCCTTGTTAAACTTATCAAGCTTGACGATATCCTCATAGCGGTAAAACATCAAACAATGTCCTTCCAATCCATCCCTTCCGGCTCTACCAGTTTCCTGATAATATCCCTCAAGTGATTTTGGCACATCATAATGAATAACATACCGGACATCGGGCTTATCAATACCCATCCCAAATGCAATGGTAGCCACAATGACATCCAACTCTTCGTTTAGGAAATCGTCTTGGTTTTTGATTCGAACGGCAGATTCTAATCCTGCATGATAGGGTGCAGCATTGATCTGATTTACCTGTAATAGAGCAGCAATTTCCTCTACCTTTTTTCTACTCAGGCAATAGATAATTCCAGACTTGCCTTTATGTCCTTTGATGAACTTGATCAGACTTTTTTTAGACTCATTTTTTACTTTGGGCCTGACTTCGTAAAATAAATTGGTTCTGTTAAAGGAAGATTTGAATAAATCTGCTTCCTCCATTTGAAGATTGCGCTGAATATCTTGCTGAACCTTCGGAGTAGCAGTGGCCGTCAATGCAATGATGGGCAACGTAGGTGCTATCATGGCGACAATGGATTTGATTTTCCGGTATTCAGGACGGAAATCATGTCCCCATTCAGAAATACAGTGCGCTTCATCTATAGCAACAAAACTAATTGTGGCTTTTTTGAGAAACTCTATATTATCTTCCTTTGTCAAGGATTCCGGTGCCACATAAAGTAATTTGGTCTTTTTTGCCAAAACTTCATTTTTGACCTTGGTTGATTCTGTTTTGTTTAAGGTGGAGTTTAGGAAATGCGCATTAATTCCAAGCGCATTTAATTGATCCACTTGATTTTTCATCAAAGCGATCAAAGGAGAAATCACAATTGCAGTCCCCTCATTGACTACGGCTGGCAATTGGTAACAGAGTGATTTACCTGCACCAGTTGGCATGATTACAAACGTATTTCGTTTGTTGAGGAGGTTTTCTACAATAATTTCCTGATTTCCACGGAACTGACTGAAGCCAAAGATTTTTTTAAGATCTGCTTTTACTTTTTCTTCCACAATGAAAATGAATAAGGGTAACGAAATCCTTTAAAACAAGAATCACTAATAAGTTTATACCTTTGTTTCAAACAAGCTCTTAACTCAGGTAAAATTGAATTTAGCTAAAAATATTAGAAAAATAGCCATAAGTGTCCTCCAAAATGAAGGTCAGGCCATCTTAAATCTTGTAAATTTTTTAGATGAAGATTTCGATTCGTGTGTCGCCAGAATTTTGGCTTCCAAAGGACGGGTGGTCGTGACCGGAGTAGGCAAAAGTGCAATAATTGCCAATAAAATTGTTGCTACCCTAAACTCCACCGGAACACCAGCACTTTTCATGCATGCAGCAGATGCAATCCATGGGGACCTTGGGATGATTCAGTCCGAAGATGTCGTGATTTGTATTTCAAAAAGTGGAAATACACCTGAAATCAAGGTGCTAGTGCCCCTTCTAAAAAAGTCCGGTTCTGTACTTGTTGGACTCGTGAGTAATACGAATAGCTACTTAGCGGATCATGCAGATTATGTGTTAAATGCGACAATAGGGGAGGAAGCATGCCCTCATAATCTCGCTCCGACGACAAGTACAAGCGCACATTTGGCTTTGGGAGATGCACTTGCTGTATGTTTATTAGAGGCTCGAGGATTTACTTCCGAGGATTTTGCCAAATATCATCCCGGTGGAGCTTTGGGAAAACAGCTTTACCTAAAAGTAGAAGATGTATTGGGAAAGGGCCAGCTTCCGAAAGTCTACGAGGATTCGGGATTGACAGATGTGATTTTGGAAATCTCCGGTAAACGCCTGGGAGCCACTGCAGTGGTGGACAGATTTGATCGCCTCGTTGGGATAATTACTGATGGCGATCTGCGACGAATGCTTCAGAAATCGCTCGATATCCAATCACTAAAAGCGAAGGATATCATGACAATAAATCCTAAAACCATAGCTAAAGAGGAATACGCAGTAAGTGCATTCAACTTGATGCGAAATCATAATATTACACAACTGGTAGCCATGGATGGCGAAAAAATTGCTGGATTTGTACATATTCATGATCTGATGAAAGAAGGAATAGTTTAGCATGACCAACAAACCTTATATCGTAATTATGGCAGGCGGAATCGGTTCACGATTCTGGCCACATAGTCGAAGAAAAAGGCCAAAACAATTTTTAGATATCCTTGGCACTGGGCGTTCCTTATTGCAAATGACTTTTGATCGGTTTCGGGAATTTGCCGAACCAAGCCAGTTTGTGGTGATCACTTACCGGAAATATTTACATCTCGTAAAAGAGCAACTTCCTGAACTGGACAATCAGCAAATTTTGGTTGAGCCACTTCGAAAAAATACCGCCGCATGTATTGCTTATGCATGCTATAAGATTCATTCAATAGATCCCCATGCTACCTTGGTGGTTACACCAGCAGATCACCTGGTTTTGCAGGAAGGTAAATTTGCAAAGACGATCAGTCAGGCAATTGTTGCTGCTCAAACTCCAAAAAGGCTGATTACACTTGGGATTACTCCAAACCGACCTGAGACAGGATACGGATACATTCAGTATTTGGAGGACCCCAATTCAGATGTAATGAAGGTGAAGACATTTACAGAAAAACCCAATCTGAAATTAGCCAAGACTTTTATTGACTCTGGTGATTTCGTTTGGAATTCGGGGATGTTTGTTTGGAAAACAAATAGCTTGATATCTGCATTCGAAAAATATATGCCAGATCTGGCAGAAGTTTTTGATGAAGGATTGGCAATTTTCGGATCTGAGGAAGAATCAGCTTTTATTTCCAGAGCTTATGGGCAACTCAAAAGTATCTCAATTGACTATGGCATCATGGAGAAATCAAATCAGGTCTATGTGCTTCCGTCTGATTTTGGCTGGTCTGATTTAGGGTCTTGGAATAGTTTGTATACCATCGCTAAAAAAGACGAATCGAAAAATGTGGTGGAGGCAAATGCGATTCTCTACGATACTGAGAACTGCTACATTAAAATGGATTCTGAAAAGCTAGTGGTCATTCAGGGTCTTGATAATTACCTTGTGAATGAAACTGGGAATGTTTTATTGATTTGCAAACTCGATGATGAAAAGAAATTTCGAGAGTTTGTTTCTAACGCGAGAAAAAAAGGGGAAGAATTTATTTAATCCTTCCCCTTTTAAATTCCTTAATTTTTTCGCTGCCTAATCGCTTCATAGATAGCGACTCCAGCAGAAACTGAGACGTTTAAACTTTCGATATTTCCTGCCATTGGGATTTTAACCCGGTCATCCATAATGCCGAAAAGCTCTGTAGAAATCCCATCTTCTTCTGAGCCCATGATCATTGCAACGGGCACAGTGAAGTCGGCCTCGTACATTGATTTTTCGGTTTTTTCTGTAATTCCTACCAAAATCAATCCTGATTTTTGGAGATCTCTACAAGTGTAAAAAAGGTTTTTTACCCTGACAATTGGCAAATAATTTAAAGCGCCAGCTGAGGTCTTAATGGCATCAGAATTTATTTGTGCACTTCCTTTTTCAGGGATAATAATTGCATCTACTCCAGCACACTCGGCAGTTCTGGCAATTG
>JAHEBE010000444.1 GCA_024642365.1 Algoriphagus sp. | reverse complement strand
TACATCACTCCATATAAGTCTGTAATTCCATCAGCAGCTTTGAATTTAAATGGCTCTGGAAATTGATAGCCTGTCGCTAAAAGTTGGCTCAAGTCTGTAGTCTCAAGATCCATAACTTTCAATCCGTTTCGATCCATCAACACCGAAATAGGTGTTGTATTCACTCGTGAAGAGGTATTTATAAAATAACTGGCATTGTCATTCATATCCACATCATGAGAGAAATCCCCTTTATTCAATAAGGAAATCGCCCCTCCATCCAAGGAAACACTGTACAAATGCTCGTAATAAGGGTCTTCACCTTTTTCCTTTCCATTTGCCACAAAAAACAATCTTCTGCCTTTCTCATCGACCCGTGCTGCTCCACCCACATGGAATGCTCCTGAAGTCAATTGTCGCTTAATCGAGCCATCCTTTCCATATAAATAAAAATGACCCCAACCATCTCGCTCCGACCACCAGATGAGTTCATTTCCACCATTTACCAACTCTACTTTCTCGAAATCAATGTAGGTATTGCTTCGTTCCTCGATAACTAGTTCCCGCTCATTTTTGGCAATATTCCAACGATAGACGTCCACTTTTTTAAGGTCTCTTGAAGTGATCGCAAAATAAAATTCATTCAAATCCCCCAGCCAGGTAGCTGGTCTAAAATCATCGTCACGGGTATTTGCCTTTGGAGTAGTAGACCATAAGCTTAGGGTTTGGTCCTTGAAAGTTGAAACAGGAAGATTACTCATCACACCTGATTCGAAAGAATAATGCATCAAATCAGTTTTTGGCTGCTCTTTCTCGCCCGGCATGGCATATTTATAAGTTTCCAAAGTCGGACGAGGATTTCTCGTATTGTGGATGACCCAAAGATCTTTTACTGATCGAGCGTCTGTTCGAGTCAGGATAAACTGTTTGGAATCAGTGCTCCAAAGCACGCCAGCACGCTTTCGGTTATCCTTATTTTTCTCCTCCTCCACATTATCTTCTCCACGTCCACCAAAGCCATATTCGTAGTCCTTAACTCCATCTGTGGTCAGTTGATTCGACACTATCGTTGTGTCTTTATCATCTTTAACTGCTTTTAAAAAGTTCGCTTTATCCATCCAATACAAGTTGAACCCTTTGGCAAAAACGATTTTGGATGAGTCTGGAGAAATATCAGCCCAAGCCATTCGCTTAGGATCTTTTGGAGCATCAATGATTTCAGAAAGGGTTTGATTAGTGATGGAATAGCGGAAAACAAACGTTTTATTTTCCATCGAATCTTTAGCAGATTTATCTTTTGCTTTTAACTCAGTCCAATCGCTCTTAAGCACCTTTTCGGTTCCTTCTACTTTGAATCTAATCGCGTTTTCATCTTCCAAAAACTTTACATCCTCGATTTTCAAATGCTGTCCATCATAGGGATCTTTGGTGATTTTGGTAATCTCCATCGCCAATTTATCACGATCAAAAAGCGGCGATTTGGTTTTCCGAACAGGATCTACCAAATACCAATTTTTACCATCGCTAGTTTCATATTCATACCAGAAGCGATCAGATTTTTTCAGCCAATGAGGATTCACACTGGTGGAAAAAATCAGCTTCTTGAGTTGTTCGGGAGAATAGCGCGCAGCTAATTCATAATTCCCCTTGTAAATTTTCTCTTGTGAAAAGGCCGTCGAAGAAAACAGGAACAAGCCCAAGAGGATGATTATCTTTTTCATTTGCTAATTATTGTTTAGGCTTCGAATCTAGCCCTATTGACTAAAAAAAAAATACCATTGATATAATTAACCATTAAGAGGTAGATAATAGCGAAAAGGCTATTTAATTCTTAGGTAACAGTTTCTTCATTCTTGAAGTCTATTTTTTGAAATAAATAGAGATTTGATAATAGTCAAAACATCTTGAAGTCATTTGACTGTCATACATTTAGATCAAAACCAATACTGTGAAAACCCACTTCAAAACTATCGTCATCTCCGACGTACACTTGGGCACGAAAGGTTCTAAGGCTAAAGAAGTTGTCCGATTCCTAAAACAATTCACTTGTAAAACCTTGATTTTAAATGGGGATATTATTGATGGCTGGCAGTTGAAAAAATCTGGATCATGGAAACGTAAACATACCCGCTTTTTTAACAGAATTCTGAAGATGATCGAGCAATCCAACACCCAAGTTTATTACTTGAGAGGAAACCATGATGATTTCCTAGATCAGATTCTCCCACTTCAAATTGGAAACTTGTCCATTCAGACAGATCTTATTTATGAAAGCTTTGGGAAAAAATATTTCGTTGCTCATGGAGATGTCTTCGATAGCATCACTTCCAATTTGCGTTGGATTGCTT
>JAHEBE010000443.1 GCA_024642365.1 Algoriphagus sp. | reverse complement strand
ACGACTTTCGCCCGAACCGTCTGGGATAAGAATATTGCCATTGTTGAAAAATACAATCAACCGGGTAAGTTCACCGCCTTCATTTCCTATGAATGGACCAGTAACTATGGTGGAGGAAACAACCTCCATCGGAATATCATCTATCGTGGCAATGGTGCAGAAGCGACTCAAATGCTTCCTGCCAATACCTTGGTTTCCGCTGACCCGGAAACGCTTTGGGAGTGGATGGACGCCTACGAAAAGAAGACCGGAGGAAAAATATTAGCGATCCCGCATAATGGTAACTTGAGCAATGGCCTCATGTTTTCGCTTACTACATTAGCAGGAAAGCCCCTCACCAAAGAGTATGCAGATGCTCGAAATAAGTGGGAAAGATTGTATGAGGTCACGCAATACAAAGGAACTGGAGAAGCACATCCCTCACTATCTCCAACGGATGAATTTGCCAATTTTGAGATTTGGGATAAAGGAAATCTTGGATTGCAGATCGCCAAAACGAAAGAAATGATCCAAACCGAATATATCCGGGAAGGCCTGAAAGATGGACTCCTTTTAGAGCAAAAACTCGGAACTAATCCTTTTAAATATGGACTTGCAGGGGGTACAGATTCTCACACTGGCTTATCCGCACCTGAGGAAGATAATTGGCAGGGAAAATTCAGAATCCAAGAACCGAATGCGGATCGATGGAACGAATTATCTGCCAAGACTCAGGCTGGAACATTAAAAGGATGGGAATATAGCGGAAGTGGCTGGACGGGTGTTTGGGCCACGGCCAATACCCGTGAGGCCATCTGGGATGCCATGCATAGGCGGGAAACCTATGCCACCACCGGACCTCGAATGACGCTCCGATTTTTTGGGGGATTTGATTACAGTGAGGAGGATTTGAATGCGAGCAACATGGCCGAGCGAGGGTATACCAAAGGAGTTCCAATGGGTGGAGATCTCATGGCGGCGCCAGCTGGCAAAAAACCAACCTTTATGATTGCCGCTTTGAAAGATCCGATAGGGGCTAATCTCGACCGAGTTCAAGTGATTAAAGGATGGATCGATGGTGCAGGCAAAAAACATGAAAAAATAT
Source organism: Algoriphagus sp. (assembly GCA_024642365.1). Taxonomy (GTDB): domain Bacteria; phylum Bacteroidota; class Bacteroidia; order Cytophagales; family Cyclobacteriaceae; genus Algoriphagus. The sequence continues at coordinate 1,251 of JAHEBE010000443.1, read as the reverse complement.
ATGAAGTAGTTTGGGGGGATTCGGATACTCGGAAATTAGATGGTAAAGGAAAACTAGCCGCTGTGGGCAATTCGATAAATCCTGAAACTTTGGAAGTATCCAACTCCATCGGTGATTCTGAGCTCAAGACAGTTTGGACGGATCCGGATTTTGATCCTTCCCAGCCAGCTATGTACTATGTACGGGTTTTGGAGATACCCACCCCACGATGGACTGCTTGGGATGCAAAACGCTACAATATCAAAATGGATCCAGAAATACCGATGACGATCCAAGAGCGATGCTACGGATCTCCGATCTGGTATACTCCAGTTCAATAAGTTTGATTTCACTTTCAAAAAAACCTTACCCTTGAAAAAGCTGATTGCAAATCCTCTGGTTCACTTTCTCCTGATTGGAGCGGGGCTTTTTTTGCTTTATGAGGTAGTGAGTCCAGCCAGCTCAAATCAGGAAATAATTCTTATCGATGATGAAATTGTTGACCGGAGTATTCTACTTTTTCAGAAAGAATGGGGAAGACCTCCAACACAAAAAGAATTTGATGGCCTGATCGATCGACAAGTCAAACAAGAAGTCCTTTATCGGCAAGCGCTCAAAATGAATTTGGATCACAACGATGAATTGATCCGAAGAAGGATGGAACAAAAGCTGAATTTTATCACGAATGACCTTGCAACGATGGATGAGCCTTCAGAAGCTGATTTAGAATCCTATTACCAAAAAAATCAGGCAAAGTATATCCTCTCTCCAAAAGTCAGTTACGTACATATTTATTTCAACCCGGATAAGAGATCAACGGCAAGGGCTGATGCTGAGCGTATCCTACAGTCGATTTCAAATGAAACTCCAACTGGCAAAATTTCTGAAAAATTAGGTGATTCATTTCCCTTTTTAAGTGAAGTGAGGAGGGCAAGCCAAGGGGAAATCGCGAGTCAAATGGGAGATGAGTTTGCCGCTTCTGTTTTAGATCTGGAAGTGGAAAAGTGGTCAGGACCAATCTTGTCAGGCTATGGAACACACCTAGTCTATGTGCTGGAAACGTTCCCTGAAGAAATTCTTCCTCTGCCTAGTGTACGAGAGGATGTCATGCGAGATTATCAATATGCCCTTTACCAAGAGTACAACGATAAAATCTATGAGGATTTCAAAAAACAATATGAAATCCGAATTCAAATCTCAGAAGAATTGCTGAAAGGAAAACTGATAGAAATACCAAGTACAGGAAACTAATGAAGCGAATAATCAACTTCT
>JAHEBE010000442.1 GCA_024642365.1 Algoriphagus sp. | reverse complement strand
ACGGACCAAATTCGATTGTTTTTTTGATCATAAATCATCCCCTGAGGGTTTCTATTCCCATAAGTCCAAATGGAGGGAATTGCTCCTGGGGTTGAAACAAAGGGATTATCCGTAGGGATAGAACCATCATCTTTAATGCGGTGAATTTTTCCATGAGAATTACTCAAATCCTGCGCATTAGCCATGGTATTCCTTTCTCCATTGGAGAAGTAAAGGAAGTTGCTCGAATCAAAAACAATTCGACTCCCATAATGAGTGCCGCCATTCCATCCAGGAGTAGTCACAATTAGATCTTGAAAATCTGTGACATTCGAGCCATTTAGCTTAAATCTTGCTATCGATGTGGCTCCTCCTCCAGGTACGACTTTCGCGTAGGAAATGTAGATCCAGCCATTCTGAGCATAATTTGGATGGATAGTAATGTCTAATAATCCAGCTTGTCCATTGACATACATAGCTGGTAGTCCGCTAACTTTTGTTGAGGTAAACTTATCTTTTTCAAAAATCAAAATCTCCCCTTTTCGTTCGGTAATAAGCATCCGGTCTCCGCTGATCCAAGTCATTCCCCAGGGATTCTGGAGCCCGGTATGTAGCGTATCTATTTTTATGGAAAGCTTTTCAGTTTGGGTTGTGAACTTTAGTTCTTCCTGAATAACCGGACTTACGTCACTTTCTTCCTTTTGCGAACAAGCTGTATTGATCGAGATTATAGTGACCAATAAAAAGTTTAACAGAAGTTTCATTTTTTAAGACTTTGATTACAAAATGAAAACGACTAGTTCGGCAAATGGTTTATGTTTGAGGTATTGGGCATAAAAAAATCCCTCTAGCATATTGCTAGAGGGATTTTTTAAATGATGCTTATTATCGTATTGGGATCAATTTTATTAATAATCCAGTTCCTTCGGTAATAGCGTAAATGTAACCATCAGGGCTTTCTTTTACCTGACGAACTCGGCCAATATCCTGAAGCATGATTTCCTGAGCACCCGCTTTTGCACCATCCATATCCACTCGGTTAATGTGCATTTTTGCTAATGCTCCGATCAAAATATCACCTTTCCAGGCAGGATAACGATCTGAAGTAACTAACGCGACACCAGCAGTAGCAATCGAAGGCACATAATAAGTCAAAGGCTGCTCCATTCCTTCTTTTTCAGTAATTTCTGTAATTGGAGTGCCGTCATAGTTGATGCCATAAGTAATCACTGGCCAGCCATAATTTTTTCCTTTTTGGATCAAGTTAAGCTCATCGCCCCCTTGAGGGCCGTGCTCAGTTTCATAAATCCGATCATTTACTTTGTCGTAAATCAAGCCTTGTGGGTTTCTGTTCCCATAAGTCCAAATAGAAGGAATGGCACCAGGAGTGTTCACAAATGGGTTGTCTGTAGGGATTCTTCCATCATCGTGGATTCGGTGGATTTTACCATGTGAGTTGGTTAAGTCCTGTGCGTTTTCCGGAATATTTCCTTTGTCACCATTTGAAAAGTATAGGTATCCGTCGTTATCAAATACGATTCTGCTTCCAAAATGACGTCCGCCTTTCCAAGCAGGTCCAGCCGTGATCAATTCCTCTTGCTGCACTGCATTATTTCCTTCTAATTTAAAACGCATGATCGTTGTAGCGCCAGTGCTATCAGGCATGTTCTTTCCAAAAGAAACATAGATCCATCCATTTTCTTCAAAATTAGGATGAGTAGTAATGTCCAAAAGTCCTGATTGCCCTACATTCCAAACAGCAGGGAGTCCTTGAACTTTTTCTCCGGTGTATTTATCATCTTGGAAAATCAGGATTTCACCTGCCTTTTCAGTGACTAGCATTTTTCCATTTCCTAGCCAGGTAAGTCCCCAAGGATTGTCAAACTCTGTGTAAAGCGTATCCACTTTAACCAACAATTTCTCTGTTTGAACAGCGAAGGTTTCGTCGATTGGTTCTTCTACTACAGTTTCCTTTTTCTCACAAGAGAAAAGCATAATTCCGCCTGCCAATAGGAGAAGCGAAGAAAAGAAATTAAATGATTTCATAGGTTTATTAATGTTTGGCCTGCAAGATACGAAACTTCCAACTTCGGCTATGAGATCTTTTCTTAGTGGCAGAATTCCGTGATTTTATCCCTAGTTTTTGAGATATACTGGTGAACTTCCTGGACTAATTCAGTCGAGCCAATGTAAAGGGGAGTTCGTTGGTGAAGACTGGTAGGTAAGATTTCCAGAATACGATTTTCCCCATCTGTCGCCATGGCACCAGATTGCTCGGCAATAAAGGCCAAAGCATTTGCCTCATAGAGTAATCTGAGTTTTCCAGATGGATTTTTTATCGTAGCCGGATAAAGGT
>JAHEBE010000441.1 GCA_024642365.1 Algoriphagus sp. | reverse complement strand
AGGAAGCGGCTTTTACCGATCTGAAAAATCAATTCGAAGAAAAACAATCGGTCCTCCTTCATGGCGTGACGGGATCTGGAAAAACTGAAATCTACATTCAGTTGATCCAGGAGGTATTGAGTTCAGGATCTCAGGTCTTATTGCTTTTACCGGAAATTGCCTTGACCACGCAGATCGTGAGTCGACTGAAGAAAGTTTTTGGAAGTCAGATGGGAGTCTATCATTCCAAGTATTCGGATAATGAACGGGTGGAGGTTTGGAATGGAATCCTGACCGGAAGATTCTCATTCGTGGTAGGTGTGCGCTCTTCGATTTTCCTTCCTTTTGATAGCTTGGGCTTAATCATTATCGATGAAGAGCATGAATCAAGTTTCAAACAGTTTGATCCGGCACCGAGATTTCAAGCAAGAGACGCGGCCATTATGTTGGCTTATTTGCACCAAGCCAAAACACTTTTAGGTTCTGCGACTCCCTCTTTTGAGTCCTTTTACAATGCCCAACAAGGAAAATACGGCTATGTGGAATTGGCCCATCGCTATGGAGATGCCAGTATGCCGCAGTATCATTTGGCAGATTTAGGAGCGGATAAGCGGAAAAATCTTCTAAAACTGGATTCCACGCGACTTATGCGTGAGCGAATCCAGGAAGCATTGGAAAAACAGGAGCAGGTGTTGATTTTTCAAAATCGACGCGGCTATTCCCCTTACATTCAATGCGAAGACTGCGGTTGGACAGGTCAATGCGTCCAATGCGATGTAAGTTTGACTTACCATCAATATGCTGAAGAATTAAGATGTCACTACTGCGGCTATAAAGAAAAAGTGCCCAGCTCCTGCCCTGCCTGCGGATCTACACATCTCAGTACAATGGGAATGGGAACAGAGCGAATCGAAGAGTCATTGGGATTACTATTTCCCGAAGCCCGATTGGGAAGAATGGACTTAGACACCACTCGGAATAAATATGGCTACCAGCGGCTATTGGATGAATTTGGGGCTGGAAACCTCGATATTTTAGTCGGCACACAGATGATCACCAAGGGTTTGGATTTTGGACGAGTGACTGTGGTAGGGATTTGGGATGGAGATAGAATTTTAAACTTTCCGGATTTCCGTGCTGGAGAACGCGCCTATCAGCAAATCACTCAGGTAGCAGGCCGAGCCGGAAGAAGAGAGAAGCAAGGTCAGGTGATTATTCAAACTCGGAATCCAGAAACCGAACTTTACAACCAAGTGATCCAAGGCGACTACAAAGCGTTTTTCAAGCAAGAGATGCTGGATCGAAAAAACTTCTATTATCCACCCTATGTCAAGCTGATTAAGATCACCACCAGACATACCGATTTCAAAGTAGCCGAAAAAGCAGCGCTACATTTACATCATGGAATGTCTGAAATCGCAGTAAAAAAGATTGTCTTAGGCCCTGAAAAAGGGATTATTGCGCGAATTAAAAACCAGTACCAATTTGAAAGCTTAATCAAATTAGAAAAGTCCGGCAATTCACAATCGGTTTTTAAGGAGCAACTGGCAAATATCTTTGAATCGCTAAATGCAAGACCGGAATTTCGATCCGTCCGATTTATCGTAGATGTGGATCCTTCCTGATCTCCAGGCCACTTAGGGAAATCAGTTTGCCTCAATAAATCCTAAGACATCGTCGTAGCCTTTACTCCAAGTCCAGAAAAACTGGGTAATCATTGGAATATGCTTCGCTTTCTCATAATAAGAATAGCTTAGATCAGTACCCTTTTCCTCTGCTCGCTTTTCAAACCGGTCGATCGTCAATTTGATTCCAGGATAAGTTCGTCCACCTTCCAGAATCAACATTGGGATTTCCTCTCCGGTTAAAAAATAAAGTGGAGAATACTCCTTCCAAACGGCTGGATCAGCTGTAAATGCATCGTAATTTTCCTTGCCATCCGGCTCATCTTTTCGCTCATTTAAAAACCAGTACCAGTCCAAACCCGCAGGATCATTTAGAATGGCGCCTTTCAATGGATTGGCAAAGCCCAATTTCTCGTAAGGCTCTTTTTTTATTGCAGCCAAGGCAGCCAAATGGCCACCAGCAGAATGTCCGGAAATAAAAATATTTTCGCGATCGCCCCCATACGTTTCGATGTTTTCATACACCCATTTCACAGCTTTCACAGTGGCTAATTCCATGGAAGGCAACTGGTAAGCTGCCGCAAGAGGATAATCAATGATGACTGTGACCACATCCCTGCGAGCCATTCGGCTACCCATAAAATCATAAATTTCCTTCTTTCCTTTGTTCCAACTTCCCCCATGAACAAAAATCATCACCGGCAGGTCTTTCCCTTTTTTCTGGTAAAAAATATTCA
>JAHEBE010000440.1 GCA_024642365.1 Algoriphagus sp. | reverse complement strand
GGTGCTGAGTTTACCATATCGATTACAGATGCAGATTTGGTGAGTCCGATTAGCAGTCGTCCGACGATTATTAATGCCCTGGAATGGCTTGATGTGGAAGAAAATGAAAATCAATTTTTAAACATCACTCACCAAATCGAGTACGGAATTACCGTTGAGGGAAAATTCTCCAGTACTCGAAAGCGGGATCCAGTTATTAATCCGATTACCTTGGTACTGGATGATTTGGCAGATTATGGATTGGTTTACACCGATTCATCAGGCTATTTCCGGGCTACTGGGATGAATTTTACAGATTCCGCCGTGCTAGCTGCGGCAGCTTTGGACTCCAAAAAGAAATCCTACGGATCAATTGCGCTATTGGAAAAGAAAGTCCCCGTCCATCGAGGATCTTTCCCAAAACTTAGTTATTCGCTTGCTCAAGCATCGCTAGGAAATCAGGCTTTTGATATCAAGGGAGAATTTATCCAGATGGAAGAGTTTGTCAAAGAGGATGAAAAGATTGAGCGGATGCAGGATTCGAACTATGGCTATGGCGAGCCGGATCGTCAAGTCACAAAGGAAATGCTTGATAAATGGCCCGGACAATCTTTGGCTACGATTGTTGGAATGCAGTTCGGAAATGGAAAACTTGGAAATTTTAATTTCGGGATTAAGGCCGGAAATCCGCTTATTATCATCGATGGTTCTCGGTATCCATATCAAGAAGGTGAATCGTATACAGATGTATTGGATCGGTACATTACTGATGAAGTGACTTCGCTTTCGATCTATACTTTCAATGCCCCCGTTTTTGGAATGGCTGGGTTTGCAGGCGTAATCATGTTTGAGACCAATCGTGGGGAACGATTTGGGCCTAAAAGCGAGACTAATTTTGATTCGACTGGATTCCAGATGTTTCCAATTCGTGGCTATTCTCAGGGTTCAGCTTTTGAAAATACCCTAGCTGATGATGCGCCAGTTTTAGTAAGACCTACCGTCTATTGGGATCCAAAAGCGCAGGTTACTACAGAAAATCCAGTCTATTCTTTGAAGGTTTTAGTGGCTCGACAAGTCGAAAACTTAAATCTAGTAATCGAAGGAGTAACCGAGGATGGATTGGGTTTTGTAAAAACCTTTCAAATAAAGCTGAAGGATTAGCCGTTCTTTTGGAACTTTGATACGTCTATTTTGAAAAGCTCCGCAGCATTTTTCCACAGAATCATTTCCTTTTTATCGGCTGGCAGGTCTAGATTTTTCATGAAATTTAAATAGGAACTCATGGAAGAAATTGGCCAATCCGTTCCATAAAGTAAATATTTAGGATTACCAGCATAAGTGATCATTTGCTCCAATTCAGTTTTCATGAATTTCTCAAACTTCTCAGAGAAATTTCCCAGCACCAATCCAGAGAAGTCTGCATGGACATTTTTGTTTTTATAGGTCACTTCCATGCAGTCTTTGATCCAAGGATTTCCGACGTGGCAGATTACAATTTTCAATTCTGGAAAATCAACCGCCAAATCATCATGATGGATTGGGTGAGAATATTTAACTCGTCCGGTGGGAGAGTAGGTGTCGCCCGAGTGAAACATTACTGGAACATCGTATTCGATTGCCATGTCGTAGACGACTTTCATTCGGGTATCATTAGGATAAAATGGCTCATAGCCCGGGTAAAGCTTTAGCCCTTTAATCAGACCTGCTTCTAGGTAATCGGCGATTTCTTTAAGATCGCGATGCGTATAATTGAGGTAGGATATTCCAGCGACTACACCTAGATTATCATAGCCTTTGATAGCTTCTACCACCTGAGTGGTACTGGGGCGGTGTTGGTTTACTTTATATGAAGTTAAAACGAGCGAATAATCCACCTTATTTTCTTGCATAGTTTTGCAAAGTTCATCTAAGCAAGCTTCTAGTGATACTACTCGATCTTCGTGGTAATTATTAATGTGCGTATGTACGTCTATAATCATTATGTGCCTTTAATTGGTTAGTGTAAAATTAATTTTGGTTATATCCTGGGCCTTTTACGGCTCTACCAGGCCTTGCTCCAGTATGTTCTCCGTCTTTCAGCACTTGGATACCATTGACAAAGACATGGGATATTCCAGTAGCATAGGCATGAGGTTTTTCGAAAGTAGCATTGTCCTGAACTTTTTCTGGATCAAAAATCACCAAATCAGCAAAAAATCCAGGTTTTAGCAGTCCTCTATTTTTGATTTTCAAATTGCTTGCAGGAAGTCCAGTTAATTTAAAAATGGCTTCCTCTAAAGAAATGACTTTTTCATCCCGAACATATTTCCCAAGCAAACGGGCAAAATTTCCATAGGACCGGGGATGGGTGCTGCTTTTCAAGAAAACTCCA
>JAHEBE010000439.1 GCA_024642365.1 Algoriphagus sp. | reverse complement strand
AGTGCGTGGAGGCATTCATTTGAGCTTGGGAAATTGGATTAGTCAAATCAATTTGTGCGGTTTCAAGGATTTGCAGCGACTGAGATCCGTCAGCTTCCTTAATCCAAAATGGACCTCCGCCTGGCTCTCCTGTGTTTTTCACCATTCCACAAACTCGAATTGGACGATTTAATTTAGCTTTCAAATAAGCTCCTTGGTATTCAGTTGAGTTGGAATTAAAGTTTTCTGGCAATTTGGCTCCTAGTGTTTCTGTGAAAACCGATTTGGCTTGACTTACCCCATCTTTAGTGATCGAATCTTCGAGAATTCTCAATACTTCAAAAACTTTGGATTGAATTTCTAAAAGCAATCCACCAATCGCCATTTTATAGTTTTTGGTTTCGCCTTTTAATCGATCTGGAACCACATTGTCAATGTTCTTAATGAAAATCAAATCAGCAGCGATGTCATTTAGATTTTCTAATAAGGCACCATGTCCAGCAGGTCGGAAAAGAATACTGCCATCTTCCTCTAAAAATGGCTCATTTGAGGCATCCACTGCAATCGTATCTGTCCGTTTCTTTTGGGTGGAATAGCTAATGTCAAATGACACTCCAGCTTCCTTGGATAAACCCGGAATGATGGAGTCGATTTCAGCTTTGAAACGGGATTCATGCTCAGGAGATACTGTGAAATGGATCTTTACCTGATTTCCCGATCCCAAGGCATATTGAACTCCCTCGATCAAATGCTCGTGAGCAGGAGTTCGTCTTTTGTCTGGGTAACTGTGAAAGCGCAAAAGCCCTTTCGGTAAATTGCCATATCCAAGGCCATCATCAAGGAGTAATGCTGCTAAAATGCCTTTATAATCTTTGCTGTCAAGCGCTTGATTGATGCTGCTATTTTGATGCTTGAGTACTTCGTTTAAATCGTCATAGAAAGCAAACTTTTCAATATTGTTCATGAATTTTTGAACGAAGGCACTCTTACTCAAATCTCCATCACCTTCTAGAAACGAGAATAAATCCTTAAACATACGGGAAGCCGCGCCACTTGCAGGAACAAATTTCACAACTTCAATACCGGAAGCTTTGACCGGATAGGTAGAAACATAGTGTTCCAATTCATTAGTGTCCAATACTTTAATTCCGTCCTCCGGGGTAGCCGGCCCTGTTATAGCTAAAAATGGAAATCCATTCTTAAAATTTTCTATTTGAGAAGCAGCAAGTTCAGGGTTCATTCCCTGAGCAGTGATTTGTTTTTCTAGACTTGAATTCATGGTTATTTGGTTAGAAAAGTTCTATGGTAAGATAGTAGACCGGATTAGCTTACTCAAGTCAATTGCTGTTTTTTTTAGCTGTTTAGCGTTAAAGATTTCAATTTGAATTGGATTGAATCTCCCGTTTTTTTCTGGGCTAGCAGGTTTAGCGAATTGGTAGTGAGTTGCAAAATCCTTGGGTATCCTCCTGTTACTTGGGCATCTCTCATGAGCAGGAGGAGCTTTCCCCCAGAAGTTAATTGGACAGTGCCGGGATAAACAGGAGCTGTAAATTTCTCCGGGATTTCATTGGGTAAAAGCGCTTCTAATTGATAGGCCATCCGGTTGGCCAAGTTAGAAATGGTGAATAATGAGTTGAATAAAATGGCTTTGCTTTCTGGCGTTAGTTCTTCAAAATCAGGTCCGGGGTAGACTTCGATTTCGGTTTTATCCATCCAGCTATGATCTTCTTTTACTTTAGAAAAGGTCAAAGATCCGTGGTCATGGGTGGTGAAATAAGGGATTTTATCGCCTTTGGCCAGCATTCCTTTTTTAGTAAGATTTGAGAAAAAGCTTCTGGAATTCAGAACTTCTTCCGATTGGATTCCATGTGAGATTCCTAAATAGATCGCCCCACCTTTCTTGAATTTTCCAATTTCAAGTTCATCGCCGGGGTTAATTTTTACTAGGGTGTCGGAAATGGGTTCGCCATTTTTAAAAATTTCTGCTTTTGCACCTCCTAAACCGACCGTGGCATGACTATCGAATAGGCATTTAAAACCAGGTTGCAGGATTTCGATAACTGCAGCGTTTGCCTTGTTTTGAAGAAGATGATTGATCCATTCAAAGGATCTCAAGTCCATTACACCGGAAATAGGAATTCCATAACGGCCTAATCCATTTCTTCCCTTATCTTGAATACTCGATCCAGGGCTTGTTTTTAAGATTTCGATATGGCCAATGTCCTTAATCATGGGCTTTAATCGGACTTGGATTTGTGGAGATCTGTTGATAATCTTCTAAACTGATCGAAGAAAATTTGATCAATTCGCCTGGCTTCGCAAATACTGGCGGTGAAGATTCGGGATCAAAAAGAGGAATCGGTGTTTTACCAATGATGT
>JAHEBE010000438.1 GCA_024642365.1 Algoriphagus sp. | reverse complement strand
AGAGGAGTAAAACCCGGATCACTGGTAATTTCTTGACAGAAAATATCATTTGAAAACAGCAATACGGCACCAAATACAACTTTAAAAAGAGCTCGAATCATCTAGGGGAAGATTAAAATTTAAACCAAAGCCAAAGGGCTGTAGTGCAATTTAACTTTTCAGATGAAAAATCCTTCTACTAATTTTAATCGAAACAATTTTAAAATCATATTTCACTCATCACTTAGGATTGTTTTCTTCTTCGGTCTTTGAGATTTGCCAAGTGTAAACAATCTCATCAATTTGAGAAACAAGGCCTTTCCATTTTGATCTGTAAATCCCTATAAAAAGAAGTGACAGCCCTACGGAGGCAAAAGCCACATGCGCAGATTCCAAAATCATTGATCCAAAAACAAAACGAAATAACAGCAGTGAAATAGAGAGAACCAAATCCCATTTATTGGTTTTTAACACGAATTGTTCCCCCTCCGAGTCATGCTCCACCATACGCGTCAGCCTAAAGAATCTACCAACAACCAATCCCGTCAAATAGAAAAAAATATAGTAAAGAGGAACATCATGAATAATCGAATCATACAGCACCAAACAAGTCAAAATAGTAACCAAAATTCGAAGAAAAATATTGGTCTTCCTTATTTGCCGGTTTGCCTTTCCAAGTATAAAATCCCTTTTGTTTCCCATGTCAAAAATCTATTTGGATTCAAACCAATTTAACAATTTCCTTACTTAAATTTTGAAAGTTCAATAACGGAGACCGTCCCATAGAGGTAAATATTATTGGACAAAGGATTAAAGGTCACCGCTGCCTTGAAAGGCAAATTGATGGTCTTACTGTTTAAAATATTTCTTGAAATAGAAACCCCTATATCATTGAAACCTGCACGATCTGAATAAAAAGTGGCCCCTTGGAAATCCGTCCAGCTAAAAGAGTATCCTACATGAGACTGAAACTTAGCTTCTCCGATTTTTTTGGTGTAATCCAATTTGAAATATTGCGAATATCGCTGGTCTCCTCTTCTTAATGGAATCCCTGCCAAATCATCCTCTGGCAAGGAAGGGCGATCTCTACCAAATACTAGTGTAGAGGATAACACACTGAAGTTTTTTGAGATCTTGTATCCAACCATCAAATCGAGCAGCCCACGGGTAGTTTCTGGATCAAAATCGAAAAAGCCTGATGGGCTAGGAATATTAGTGATCCCCTCGGTAAAATTATAATACCAATCTGCCCTAATGGTCAGTTTTGGCCTGTAGTAAACCAAGATCAAATCTGTTTCGGTATAGCCGCCATTAGTGGAGGATCCTCCATAAAAACCAAGAATAAAATCACCGGCTTTTACTCCACCTTGGGTGGAGAAAACTGGAGCTCTGGAAGGTACCAATCCTCTAAACACATTCATTGTCTTAAAGGAAAAGGAAACGTCCCAGTCAAATTTTTCTTTGGAGTTAACCTGAATGATACTGTCCTGGATCAGGTTGTTTTCATTTTGAGCCAGGCAAGGGTAAATTATAAAAAGAAAACCTCCTAAGAAAAATAAAATTCGTAAGGAGGAAGCAGTTTGACTTTTCATATCAATTTAAAAGATTAAGAATCCCAAAATTAGGTTTTGGTTCATTTTGCATCCTTGGGCCAAAGTTTTCTTGTAAAGTACACGATACCTAATTCAAATCCCGCCGTGGTAGAATTATCAAAAGCATTGGAATAAGTGCCCGCAATCACTAATCGCTCACTTTCCCATCGAATCCCCGTTCGATAACTGATCGGAGAGCTAGCCGCTCCTGCCGTACCAAAGACTTCACCTACAATAGCTGAACTGGGAATAATTTTATAGACCGCTACTCTTGAGCTATAAGAAAAACCCCAAGCTGTATCCCCTGATTGTTTATGATCCAAATTTGCAACAACCCCTGGCAGTATATCCCAGAGGATTTTATTTTCTGCGAAAGCATAAGTAGCTACTGCCATAGCCCACCAAGACCTGAAAGTACTAGTCACCTCTTCCTGATCTAAATGTTGAGGATAGATTCCTGTACCTGCAAATAAGGCATATCCTGCCGTTTCAGACTTATTTTGCCACAGCCTACGCTTAACATAAAAAGAAGGAGAAGTATAAGATGTCGTCTGATTCCTTGGATCCTTGTAATAATGAGTTGCCTGAAAGTTGAATTCCCATTCCTGGATTGCCGCTACAGTCACGTCCAGCATCATATACCGTTGTCCAAAGGTGCCAACCAGTGTGGCCACCCCTTCGGGCGCAACCCACTGGTTGTCTCCGGCAAATTGCTGGGAAAATACTGTACCACTGCTAAGGCAGATTAACCCAATCACCAGCTTTAGTTTCACGAGAGAAACCCGATATACCAAATATTTCAACTTTACATTCACAA
>JAHEBE010000437.1 GCA_024642365.1 Algoriphagus sp. | reverse complement strand
GAGGTTTCAGTAATCTTCCAATTTTTCAATATTTAAATTTTCCAATCCAAAGCCTTAACTTTGTACCATTAATTCACTAGCGGTCGAATCACCCGCTTTACCAAAAATTCAAATGACAATTCAAGAACAAGTCGCTTCCGGCAAATCCTTGCCATTAATGGAAGCATTCTACACTATTCAGGGCGAAGGCAAATTCACAGGTCATCCTGCATATTTCATCCGTTTGGGTGGATGTGATGTAGGCTGTGTATGGTGCGATGTGAAGGAAAGTTGGGAGGCTGGGAAATGGCCAGTTATGCCGATTGAGCAGATGGTGGAGGAAGCCAGTGCTTATCCTGGAAGATTGGTAGTGATTACTGGTGGGGAGCCTTTGATGTACGATTTAGGGCCTCTGACTAAGCTTCTTAAAGAAAGAGGGTTTACAACCAATATTGAAACATCCGGAGCGCACCCTTTTTCCGGGGATTTTGATTGGGTTTGTTTTTCACCCAAGAAATTCAAAAAGCCACATTCTTCGATCTATGAGGTAGCCGATGAATTAAAGGTGGTGATTTTTCATCAGAGTGATTTTTCATTTGCAGAAACCCATTCAAAACTTGTAAAGCCTGAATGCGAACTTCGACTTCAACCGGAGTGGAGTAAAGCGGATCAATTTACTTCTGAGATCATTGAATACGTAAAAAATCGTCCAATTTGGAAAATATCCCTGCAAACTCATAAATTTATGGACATACCGTAAACCCATGCGCCTGCTTTTCCTTGGAATTCTGTTTTTCACAGCAGCTTTGACTGTAAATGGTCAGACCTATTCTATAATAGATTCCAGAGCAATTAAATTTTACAAAGAGGCAGAAGATCTCACCTTATCTCGACGCTATGATGATGCCATCGAGAAATACCAAAGCGCCATAGATCGCGAAGGTTCTTTCATCGAGGCTTATGTAAAAATGTCACAGCTCCTGATTACGCAGGGTAAATTGGAGGAGGCAGAGCGAATTGCAGAATTAGGGAAAAGTAGATTGAAAGGTAAAAATGCCACTTCCAAACATGTGGCGGACATCGGCTGGGTTTTTTCTAATCTGTATTTGAGTCAAGGGAAGTTTGATGAGTCCTATGCGGCTTTCCAAGAAATTGAGCCTTTGCTTGATAATAATTTTAAATCCTCGATTTATTACGTTGAGATGAAAGCCAAAATGGAATTCATTGAATCTCAATTGGGGAAAATCATGGTGATTGAAAAAGAAATTCTTTCAAATCCCATCAATGAGTTTAAACTCCAATATTTTCCAGTCTTGACAGCGGATGGTGAGCAAATCTTATTTACCAAGCGTGATGGAACTGGGAATAATGACAAGGAAGATATATTTAGAGCTTATCTATCACCTGAAGGTACTTGGACAAAACCAAGCAGTATTTCTGGGGCAATCAATTCGATTTACAATGAGGGGACTTGTTCCATCACTGCAGATGGGAATATTTTGATTTATACCTCTTGCGATGCGCCTGATTCGGAAGGAAGCTGTGACCTATACATTGCTTATCGGACTAATGGTATTTGGCAAAGCCCTAAAAACATGGGTAAAAAGGTGAATTCGCGGTCATGGGATTCGCAACCATCACTTTCAGCTGACGGCCGAGTACTTTTCTTTTCCTCCAATAGAAAAGGAGGTTATGGCGGCAATGACATCTGGTTTAGTATCAGGCAAAAAGATGGTAGCTGGTCAGAAGCCAAAAACTTAGGAAATGTGGTAAATACTGAAAAGGATGAAATCAGTCCTTTTATGTTTTTTAATAATGAGATCTTGTTTTTTGCCTCCAATGGTCATCCTGGATTTGGGGGAATGGACATATTGCTTTCTCATGTGAAAGGGGGTGAATTTACTACTCCTGAAAACCTCGGCCGTCCAATTAATGACCAGCTGGATCAAGTGGCATTGTTTATTACCGCACAAAAAGATTATGCGTATTTCACAGAACTGACAAATGAGGAGCAAGAAAATGACCGGGCGTTTTTATACCGGTTCAAATTCCCTGAAGAGATCTACCTCGGTGCAAATTTGATTGTGACGGAGGGGAAGGTTTTTAATTCAAAAACAGGCCAGCCTATCGAAGCTGCTCTATCATTGGTTTCATTGGCTAATGACAGTACGCTTTATGAGTTTAAATCAGATGGGAAAACCGGAGAGTTTATGATGCTTTATCCTGAAAAATCTGTTTCAGGATTGTATGTGGAAAAGAAAGGATTTATCCCCAAGATTTTCAATGTGGAGCGAGACAAAATCCAAAATGTGAAAGATTTGGTAATTCAGCTAGATCCTGTTGCGCCAGGAATTGAGTTCGTTTTTGAAAACGTATTTTTTGAATTTGACAAATATGATCTGAAGCCTGAGTCTAAATCGTCGTTGACTCGA
>JAHEBE010000436.1 GCA_024642365.1 Algoriphagus sp. | reverse complement strand
ATTCATTGTAATCGGAGATTTTAAGAAAGGATAAAGAAATATTTCCTGATTGCGCGTTGTCCATGGTTGGTTTAAATGTCTGCGAAGGTAAAAATTTGATGGAATAAAAATTATCTTTTTTAAACTCAGGCAGGATTATTTAATTGGTTTTACTTTAAGGATTTATCGAGTGAAAGTATGGTATGCAGCAATACGTTTGCGCCATTTGCGATCGCATCTGGGGCGGAGTATTCTGCAGGTGCATGTGAAATCCCCGATTTGCTAGGAATGAAAATCATTCCCATCGGGGCAATTCTAGCCATTTCTTGTGCGTCGTGACCTGCACCACTGGGAAGGCTAAGTGTAGTAAGGCCCAAATTCTTGGCTTGTTCAGCAATAATTTTCCGAATGGAATCATCAGCCATGGCTGGGCTACTTGCCACCTCTTGATGTGTAATAGTGAGTTCCATCCCAGCATCATTCGCTAAAGATTTACCCTTTGCTTCTATTTCTTGGTAGATTTTCCAAATTTTTTCTGAAGAGAGGTCACGAATTTCCAAATTCAACATGACTTCCCCAGGAATCACATTTCCAGCTCCAGGAGAGGCTTTTATAATTCCAACAGTCCCAACTTGTGCTCCTTCATAAGATCGGACGATCTGATTCACAGCCAATACAAATTCTGCTGCTGGAAGGAGAGCATCTTTTCGCATGTTCATAGGGGTTGTTCCGGCGTGGTTCGCCATCCCTTTGAAAGTGAATTGCCACCATTCGATTGCTACGATTCCTTCAACTACCCCGATTTGGATTTTTTCGCGTTCCAAATTGCCTCCTTGTTCAATATGAAGCTCCAGAAAAGCTGCGATATCTCCTTTTTTCCGAGCTACCTCAGCCACACGGTCCGGATTTCCTCCTAATTTTTTTATTCCCTCATAGTGAGTAATTCCTTCATTGCTGACGATCTGCAGCGCTTTTTCATTTAATTCTCCGACTATTGCTCTACTTCCTACCACACCGCCTTCTTCATTTGTAAAGATAATTACCTCAAGTGGGTGGTTAGTGATTACCTTATTATCAGTCAATGTCTGCATGATTTCAATTGCGCTCATCGAACCAACTGGGCCGTCGTAATCTCCACCATTTGGAACCTCATCAATGTGTGAGCCAAATACAATTGGCTTAAGCGTTTCATTTAATCCCAGTTTTTTCCCGATAATATTTCCTGCAAAATCTATAGAAACAGCTAAATCTGCTTTTTTCATCAATTCAATCAGATAAGCTCTGGCAGCTACATCATGAGATGAATAAGCAACTCTGTCTGAACCTCCCCGATCATTTTTTCCAAAAGTAGAAAGCTCCTTCAACGAGCTGTTCAAGCGATCTGAATTTACCCGTAGGGAAGTTTGGGCATGTAGTGAGACTTGGGTTAAAAGTAAAAAAGCTGATAGAAAAAGAAGTCTGCTGATCATTTTGTGTAAGAGATTGATTTTCAAATTAAATCCAATTCGTTTTAAAACAAAAAATCCTTTCAGTTAGACCAAAAGGATTTTTTCAAATTTTTAAATGCTTATTTCAGCCAAGCCAGCTTTACCTCATCCGGTGCTTTCATTCGATCTGCCAGTCGCATGTACCGGTCAGATAGATTGGCTAGATAGTCTTGAGCTTTCGCTGCGATATCATTTAATCCAGTGACTGCTTCGATCTTCCAAAGACTAACTAAGTGTTCGATAATCCTGGCATAATCCCATCCTGTGTAAATCCCCACTTTCTGAGTGATGGCAGAAAATTGGGTGAATAGTGAAGGGTTTGTTCCGCCTTCTCCCATCATTACTGCTGGCATCACGATCTGCTTCCGCATCAAGTTTTCAAAAGCTATCATTGCGCCATTTGGGTCAATGTCAAAAATTGCTGTCATAAAGCTTTTATAAGCCTTTTCGTGTCTTGCTTCATCACCAGCAATTTGCTTACAGATTCTTCCAAGTACAGTGTCACCGGCAATGTCAGCCAGTTTTCCAGTATTTACATGGGAAATTTTTGTAGCTCTTTCTTGAAATGAAGTATAAACAATGGCCTGATAAGGATCTCCGCCTGAATTAGGATCGAAACCATTTGTTAGGAGTCTATGGATAGTTTGCTCTACAGCTTTCATATCCACTCTTCCTGTCATGTAGAGGTATTTATTAAGAAGATCGCCGTGACGGTTTTCCTCCGCTGTCCATGATTTTGACCAGCGAACCCATCCAGAAGGCGAGAAGAGGGATCTTTCGGGATTGATTCCTTCCAATAGATTGAAATAAGTCTGGTAACTCGGAAGTGCTTCTTCCGTGATCATATTTCCGATTAGGGAAGTCAATACTGTATCAGGAATGCCTTCTGATCTTTTTTGCAATAATTTTATTTGCTCATGAATATCCGGATCTCCAAAATCAGGTAAGA